>JAZBOD010000052.1:0-10364 GCA_036350955.1 Desulforhopalus sp.
AGGGATATATACCTTGACCGGGTCGACCATTCCTGCCTTGGTTTTTCCCTGCCCCACCGCCACCGGCCCCCAGTACTCCATACCGTGGGAAACCACCGGCCAGCCGTAATTCCCGCCGGGCTGTACCAGGTTGATCTCATCACCGCCACGCGGACCGTGTTCATTAAGCCACAAACGATGGTGTTCCGGGTCATAGGCAATTCCCTGGGCATTACGGTGCCCATAGCTCCAGATCTCCGGCCGGGCCTTGGCGCCAAAAGACGGGTTGTCGGTCGGGACGGTGCCATCTAGGCGGAGACGAAGGACAGTGCCGGCATGATTGCCCAGGTTCTGGCTGTTTTTCCGTTCGCCCCGGTCACCTATGGTGAAAAAGAGGTGGCCCTGCCGGTCAAAGGTGATCCGGCTGCCGAAGTGATGACCGCTGTCGCTTACCGGTTGGGTAATCAGCAGATCCTGCCAGTCAACGAGCCGTTCTTCGTCAAGACGTGCCCGGGCCATGGTGGTTGTTCCCCCTCCGGCTTGCGGCCGGCTATAGGTAAAATAGATCCACGCCCCCGACTGGTAGCCCGGCGGAACCGCAACATCAAGCATTCCGCCCTGCCCACGGGCATAAACTTCAGGACCGCCGGACAGCGGCACGATTCTCCCGCTCTCCAGGTGGAGCAGAAGGATTTGTCCTCTTCTTTCGGTAAAGAGCAGTTGATCCTGCGCGACAAAGGCCATCCCCCAGGGAACCCCCAACCCCGAGGCCACTTGTTCAACGAGGTATTCCTGCTTTTCACTGCGCCCGGTTAACAACGGCACAGCCTCAAGGGATGTTGTCCCCAGCAGCAGCAAAAGAGCTAAAAAAGCTATCCTTTTCATCGTGTTCCTCATCTGGTAAAGAGTCTACAGCAGACTGCGGCCACACTTGTTGCTCAATACAATAAGAGGTATAGTGGAGAGCGCCAGTGTCCCTCTCAGGCCCGATCTGGGTATTTTCTCTCAAACCATTTGATTATGATCTCAAGATAACGTTCTTCAAATACCAAAAGAGGAGTGTGCGATGGCAGAACAAAAACCTCAGGCAGAACAGCCGCCGACAAGAACAACAAAAGAAACAACACCGGGAAAACTGGTGGAGTGGGTCAAGCGGCTTCTCGACTGGAATCCCCACCGCTACGGGGTCAAGAAAAGCTTCTAAGCCGGGAGCGGACTCTCATCCGCCGGAGAGTGCTGGATATATATCAAGCTCATCACCGTCGTAAATCAGCTCATCCTCACCGAGCAGTCTGCCCCGGCGGACAACCATGGTTCCGCCAATTTTGACGTCCTTCTGCTCGACAGCACGAGAGAGCAGGTCAGTCAATGCCAGGGGGGCTGCCAGATTGAGGTCGACTCTGCCTAAAGGGCTGAGCTTAAAATGCAGAATTACCACCTTTTTCTCCTCCCTGTTATCACCCTGAACCCTCTGCCGGCGGCTGATACCAGCGCAGACGCAGGGCGTTACTGACCACGGAAAATGAACTCAGGGCCATCGCCGCCCCGCCAAGCATCGGGCTGAGCGTCGGGCCGCCGAAAATTGCCAGTACTCCCGCAGCCACCGGAATGCCAAGAACATTGTAGGCAAATGCC
The DNA here is from genome assembly GCA_036350955.1 of Desulforhopalus sp. GTDB lineage: Bacteria > Desulfobacterota > Desulfobulbia > Desulfobulbales > Desulfocapsaceae > Desulforhopalus_A. The sequence goes on from JAZBOD010000052.1 coordinate 1,615, forward strand.
CAGAAAAGATTCTGGCGAATATTGCGCATTGTCGCCCGGCTAAGGCCGATGGCCGTAGCGACCCCACCGAGGTGCCCCTTCATCAGCACGATATCGGCGGACTCCACCGCCACATCAATCCCAGTACCCATGGCAATACCGACATCGGCGCGAGCCAGCGCCGGGGCATCATTGATCCCGTCGCCAACCATCGCCACCACCTCCCCGGTCTTCTGCAAAGCGGCGATTTCCTGCTCCTTGCGGTCGGGGAGAACCCCGGCCACCACTTTGTCGATCCCAGCCTCCCGGGCTACCGCTCGGGCGGTTTTATCATTATCGCCGGTGAGCATCACCAGGGAAAGACCGAGAGACTCCAGTCGCCGGAGGCTGGACACCGCCTCGGGCTTGAGGGTATCGCCCAGGGCAAAGAGAGCGGCCAGTTTACCATCTACCGCGAGAAAGAGCACCGTCCTGCCCAGTGCCGACAGCCGGTCAGCCTGGCTGTCGACTTGTTCATTTACTCCGCTCACCTCAGCCTCGTGCAGCGACTGACGATTTCCCAGAAGAATGCGGTATTCCTGCTCCGCAATACCCACGGTGGCGCTGATACCTCGACCAGGGCGGGCGGAAAAGGCCTTTGGTTCAATGAGGTTGAGCCCCATTTCCCGGCAAGCGGCAAGCATCGCCTCGGCGAGGGGGTGTTCGGATTGGCTTTCAGCGGCAGCAGCTAGGCGGAGGAGGTCTGCCTCCTGCCAGTTGCCGAAGGGAATAATCTCGATAAGCTGAGGCGTGCCACTGGTCAGGGTGCCGGTCTTGTCAAAGACCACAGTGCTTACCTTTTCCGCCCGTTCCAAAGCAGCACCACTCCTGACCAGTACCCCAAGCTGAGCGCCGCGGCCGGTGCCGACCATGATTGAGGTGGGGGTTGCCAATCCCATCGCGCAGGGACAGGCGATGACCAGCACGGCGATAAAGATTCTCAGGGCAAAGGTAAACTCGGCACCGCCGATAAAAAACCAGCTCAGCCCGGCCAGAGTGGCGATGGCGATCACCACCGGGACAAAATAGAGACTGATCCGGTCGGCCAGACCGGCAATGGGGGCTTTGCTCCCCTGCGCTTCTTCGACCAGACGGACAATCCGCGCCAGAACCGTATCGGCACCGACCTTCTCGGCTTTCATGGTCAACGCCCCATGTTTGTTGAGACTGCCGCCATAAAGCGGGTCGCCGACCCCTTTATCCACCGGCATACTCTCACCGGTAAGCATCGCTTCATCCACCGCCGAGAGCCCGGTGACAACCCGGCCATCAACGGGAATCCGCTCGCCAGGCTTGATCAACAGCTGATCCCCGGCAACGATCTCCCTGACCGCGACCAAGCGTTGTTGGCCGCTCTCCAAACGGATGGCAGTATCCGGAGTGAGTTGGAGGAGTTGACGAATAGCCTCGCCGGTCTGCGCCTTGGAACGGGCCTCGAGATATTTTCCCAGCGAAACCAGAGCGATAATCATTGCCGCCGATTCAAAATAGAGATCGTAGGCCCGGGCAACGGCATCGATCCCGAGGGCGATCTCCACCAGGTTCCAGGTGGAGTAGACAAAAGCTGCGCCGGTACCGATGGCGATCAGGGAATCCATGGTCGGCACCCCACGCCACAATGCAGGAAAACCATGGAGGTAAAAATTACGCCCCAGATAGAGAACCGGAAGGAGAAGGAAAAACTGCAGGGCAGCATGGTTGAGGGGAGCATGATCAGGGTGAATCCCCCGTGGCAGGCTGATGCCAAGCATCGGTGCCATCGAGAGGATCATGATGGCCAGCGCCAGGACGAAGGAGGGGAGGAGGTTACGGCGCATCGCCTCAAGGCGTGCTGCCCCCTCCCTGGCCTCAGCGGCATGATCTTTGGCAGCCCCGACAGTTTCGGCGATGGCGCCAAAACCAAGTCCGCTTATCCTCTCCTCAATCAAGGCGGGGTCGATCAGGGCCGGATTGTAAACCACCACCGCTCGGGCGGTGGCCAGATTGACGGAACACTTCTCTACCCCGTCAAGTGCCCCAACAACCCGCTCGATCCGGCTCGAGCATGCGGCGCAGTGCATCCCGGTTATGCTGGCCTGATACCTCTCTTCTGCCATGAGGTTCTCCTCTTTTCCACCTTCACCTCCATTTTTCAGGGTGGCCAACCTCTGCTGTCTGGTTAGAGGTTGGTGCTCCAATGAAACATCCCAGCCTTTTCTGCCAACACTCGCTGCCAAGAGTGCTTATTGTCAGTGCAGATGGCCGATTACCTGAAAATGTAACTGATGAGGTCGCTATGGAAAGTATAAACATTAAAGGAATGAGTTGTCAGCACTGTGTTCGTTCGGTCGAAAATGCCCTGGCGGCGGTAGCAGGAGTCTCACAGGTTGAGGTGAGCCTGGAAAAAGCCCAGGCACGTTATTTGGGCAGTGGTGTCGACCGCGAGCAGGTCCGCGCGGCAATACGCCAGATCGGTTTCGAGCCTGGCGAGTGAGCTGTCCGGCCCAGGGAGCCTGTTCCACTCCAGCCCCCAGGACTATTTTTCTTTGATTTTCTTTTCGGTTTTGTGATTTACTTCTGGTAGACATCCGAGTTCCTGGTTTCACGCATTTTTCTGCCATGGAGTAGTTCATGAAATTTAACGACCTGTCTATCAAGTGGAAGATTCTTCTCCCGGCCCTTGCCGGTCCGGTGGTTATTGCCGCGGTTATGGCCTGGCTCTGGACTGACGACATCTGGGTGGCGGCGGAAAAATCGGTGGTTGACAAGAGCAAGGCGATTGTTTTGATGGCCGAAGCGACCCGCAATGAGATGTCACGAAAGCTGCAAGAGGGAATCATCAAGCCCTTTGACCAGATCGAACCATCCAAGGTAATCGAAGCCGTTCCGGTGGTCACCGCGATGCAGACCGCGGCAATCAACGCGAAAAAGGCCAACTACCAGTTCCGGGTGCCAAAGATCAGTCCGCGCAATCCGGCCAACGAACCGACCCCTTTTGAACTTACCATCCTCAACGAATTGAAGGCCGAAAATCTCGAGGAGAAAGTGGTCGTCACCAAAGACGAGATCAGGTATTTCCGGCCGATACGCCTGACAGAAGAGTGCCTTTACTGTCACGGAGACCCGAAGGGGTCGATGGACCCTACCGGCGGGAGACTTGAGGGGTGGAAGGTGGGAGAGATTCACGGCGCCTTTCAGATTATCAGTTCATTGGATGAGGTGCACCGGGAGGTCCGTAAGACCAAAATGGTCATTGCCCTCTGGTCTCTGGGAATCCTCTTTGCCTGTGTACTGGTGACCTGGCTGCTGCTCGATCGCAGCATAATCCGGCCACTGCGCAACGCCTCGCAGGAAATCAAAAAAATTGCCGGAAAAGATCTCACCGGAGAGATCCCCATCACCAGCAACGACGAACTGGGAATGATCAGCCGGGATCTGGCGAGCATGAAAAATCAACTGCAGGGGGTCATCAAGGGAATTATCGCCAGCGCCGACACCCTGGAGGATAAATCAGGGGAGCTCCGCCATTCCTCCGAAGGCCTCAGTGCCGGCAGCAGCGAAATGAACAGCCGGTCGCTGTCGGTTGCCACCGCCGCCGAGGAGATGAGCGCCAATATGAATTCGGTTGCCGCCGCTACCGAAGAAGCCTCGACAAATATCGCCCTCGTCTCCGAGGCGACCGAGGGGATGGCCAAAACGATCAATGAAATCAGCAAAAATACTGAAAATGCGCGAGAAATTACCGCAAATGCGGTAAATGAAGCACTCTCCGCATCGGCCAAAGTCAACGAACTGGGTGAGGCGGCTACCAAAATCGGCAAAGTCACTGAGACCATTACCGAGATCTCTGAACAGACCAACCTCCTTGCCCTGAACGCCACCATCGAGGCGGCCCGAGCCGGGGAGGCCGGCAAGGGCTTTGCCGTTGTTGCCAACGAAATCAAGGAACTTGCCCGGCAGACCGCCGGGGCAACCGCCGAAATCAAGACCCAGATCGACGGAATCCAGAGTTCGACTAGCGCAACCATCACCCAGATCGAACAGATCACCAGCGTGATCAACGAGGTAAACGAGACGGTAAAAATTATCGTCGCAGCGGTCGATGAACAGAACCGAACCACCGGGGAGATCGCTGAAAATATCGTCCAGGCGACTCTGGGAATCCAGGAAGTGACGGAGAATGTCGGTCAGAGTTCGGTGGTCGCCGATGAGGTGGCGCGGGATATCAATACGGTGAGCAGCAACTCCACCGAAGTTGCCCACCAGAGCCAGGAGATGAACAGCAGCGCCCTTCGCCTGCGGGAACTGGCCGGTGAACTGCGTAAAATGATCAGCGAGTTCAAAGTCTAAAGCGGGCTGACGCCCGCAACGTAAGGGCGATGATCCCCTCCCAAGGCAGAGGGGATAAATACCTTCTCAAAATTCAATTCTTAAAAAAACCAAGAAATGAATTTCGCGGAAAGCACGTGCTGAGCAGTCTGCCAACTACCAGCCGATACGCCTCAGCCGGCCCTTTTCAGCCGGTTGAGGCTGCTCAGTACCGCTTTGACCGAAGCAATGATAATATCGGTGTCAACCCCCGTCCCCCACCACCGCCGACCGTCCTCTCCCTCGATCTCGATGTACGCCGCCGCCCGGGCACTGGAGCCGCCATTTAAGGCATGTTCATGGTAACTGGTCAGGTTGAACTCTCCGGCCGGGCCAGCTTTTAAGGCACTGCAGAAGGCATCGAGGGGTCCGTTACCGGTGGCGGTCAGCACCACCTGCGCCCCATCGACCAGCAACATGGCTTCAACCGTGGCCTCTGACCCTGACTCGCTTTTGCTGATATGCCGTTTCACCACATGGAACTCTTTGAGTTCGTAGGGGTTGACCGGAGATAAGTATTCGTCTTGAAATGCAGCATAGATTTCACTATGCAACAGTTCCCGTCCCTCCCGGTCGGTTACCGCCTGAATGATCCGGCCAAATTCGGGATGCATCGTTTTGGGCATCTTAAAACCAAAATCGTGTTCCATGACATAGGCGACACCGCCTTTTCCAGATTGACTGTTGATCCGGATGATCGATTCGTAGCTCCGCCCAAGATCGGATGGGTCGATCGGCAGATAGGGAACCTCCCATAAAGCCGATTCGCCACCTTGGTACTCATGCATCCCTTTATTGATGGCATCCTGATGAGAACCGGAAAAGGCGGTATAGACCAGATCACCGGCATAGGGGTGACGAGGGTGAATCGGCAGCCGACAAACCCGCTCGTAGGTGTCGACCAGGCGATTGAGGTCATGGAGGTCGAGCTGCGGGTCGACGCCCTGGGTGTACATGTTCAGTGCCAGGGTAACGATGTCGACATTGCCGGTACGCTCGCCATTGCCAAACAGCGTTCCCTCGACTCTTTCCCCCCCGGCCATCAGGGCCAGTTCGGTGGCGGCAACGGCACAACCGCGATCATTGTGGGCGTGCAGGCTGATGATCGCCAGATCCCGGTCACGCATCCGGGAAGAAAACCACTCGATCTGATCGGCGTAGATGTTCGGGGTGGACAGCTCGACCGTGGCCGGCAGGTTGATAATCAATCGGTTATCGGCAGTCGGCTCAAGCTCAGCCATGACAGCCTCACAGATTTCAAGTGCAAAATCCAGCTCGGTGCCGGTAAAGCTTTCCGGCGAATACTCGTAACGAAACGTGGTTTCCGGGTACTTCTTCTCTTCCTCTTTGAGCAATTTCGCGCCATATACAGCAAGATCAATAATCTCTCGCCGACTCATTTTGAATACCGTCCGGCGCTGCAGGGTCGAAGTCGAGTTGTAAAGATGCACCACCGCCTCCCGGGCACCGGCAACCGAAGCAAAGGTCTTGCGAATCAGGTGCTCTCTGGCCTGGGTGAGAACCTGAATCAGCACCCCTTCCGGAATCAGTTTCTCCTCGATCAACTGCCGGGTAAAATCAAACTCGACCTGGGAGGCAGAGGGAAAGCCGACTTCGATCTCTTTGAAACCGATATCGGTCAGCAGCCGAAACATCTCCAGTTTCTTGGCAAGACTCATCGGCTGAATCAGCGCCTGATTCCCATCCCGGAGGTCCACACTGCACCAGATAGGCGCCTTTTCAATCTTTTTATTGGGCCAGGTTCTACCGGGCAAGGTGACTGCCGGATAGGGGCGATATTTTTTCAGTAATTGCGAGTTCATTATCTCTCCTAACAGATTAGAATCAACGACAGACAAAAAAAGGCCACGGTCTGGTAACCGTGGCCTTTTCGGAGATATTGGGTTTTAGGTAGAAGACTACAAGCCCACCGCTCCAGCCACGGAAACCGCCGCAAGTTTATCGGTGCGTAGAGCGAGGACTGGGAGTATAACCATTTTGCAGAACGAATCTTTTTAAAAAAATGCCGGCCAGCGGTGCGCATAGCGAACCATTTACTCGTTGGCACGGAACATTACCCACCTTGCACCTCGCTTGTCAAGGCTCTTTTTACCTCCATCCCGGCGACTTCCGGAGGAGAAGGTCTCTCTTTTTGCCGGTTGACAGGACGGTTGTTCACCGATATATTTAACCCTTTCGTTAAAAATTACCGGCCTTTCAACATCTTTAGACTGCAAAAGTTGCCAACCATTTTAAGGACATAATTTAATGGGAAAAATCAGCGGCTCCCAGGCGATCGTCAGATGCCTCCAGGAAGAAGGGGTTAAGATTATTTTTGGTTATCCGGGCGGCGCGGTAATCGATCTTTATGACGCCCTGATGGACTCGGACATTACCAATGTTCTTGTCCGGCACGAGCAGGGAGCAGTCCACGCTGCCGATGGGCTGGCCCGGGTCACCGGTGAGGTCGGGGTTGCCCTGCTCACTTCCGGCCCCGGAGCCACCAATGGCGTGACCGGAATTGCCACCGCCTACATGGATTCAATTCCCCTGGTCATTCTTACCGGCCAGGTTCCCCGCCCGTTAATCGGCAATGATGCCTTTCAGGAAGTGGACATTGTCGGTATCACCCGCCCCTGCACCAAACACAACTACCTGGTAAGCAGGGCTGAAGACCTGGTTCCGACCCTTCGTGAAGCCTTTCATGTCGCCCGCTCCGGTCGCCCGGGACCGGTCCTGGTTGACCTGCCCAAGGATCTGGTTGCCACCCAGGTGCCCTATCCGGAGAAGACTGAGGTCAAAATGAACAGCTACCAGCCTACCTATAAACCCCATCCGATTCAGGTGGAGAAGGCCTGCCGCAAGATCATCAAGGCCAGGCGCCCGGTCCTCTATGTCGGTGGCGGGGTGATTCTCTCCGATTCCAGCAAGGAGTTGACCGACCTGGCAATCTCCCTGCAGATTCCGGTAACCATGACCCTGATGGGCTTAGGCGCCTTCCCCGGCACCCATCGTCTCTCCATGGGGATGCTCGGAATGCACGGCACCTATACTGCCAATATGGCGGTTGCCGAGTGTGATCTGCTGATCGCCGTTGGAGCCCGCTTTGACGACCGGGTCACGGGAAAGCTCTCCGATTTTGCCACCAAAGCGGAAATCATCCATATCGACATCGACCCCACCTCGATTAGTAAAAATGTCAAGGTTGATGTGCCAATCGTCGCCGACTGCAAACAGGCACTGGTGGCGATAAATGCCTGGTTCGCCAGCCAGACCGAGTTCAATCTTGCCAGCGAGTGCGAAAAACACCAGCCCTGGTTTGACCAGATCAGCAGCTGGACCGCCAAACATCCGCTGACCTACAGCGACCACCCGGAAATCATTAAACCCCAGTATGTTATCGAAACCCTGAGCCGCCTTGCCGGTAAAGATGCGATCATCACCACTGAAGTCGGGCAGAACCAGATGTGGGCAGCACAGTTTTACAAGTTCGATCATCCCCGTCTCTGGGTCACCTCCGGCGGTTTAGGTACCATGGGGTTCGGCCTTCCCGCGGCGATCGGTGCCCAGATGGCCTTTCCGGGAAGAACGGTAATCGATATAGCGGGAGACGGTTCAATCCAGATGAACATCCAGGAACTGGCCACCGCCAAACAGTACGGTTGTCCGGTGAAGGTGGCAATTCTCAATAACAGCTACCTCGGGATGGTCAGGCAGTGGCAGGAACTCTTCTACAGCAAACGATACTCCTCTACCCCGATGGATGTCACCCCCGACTTTGTCGAACTGGCCCGGGCCTTTGGCGCGGTAGGGCTGCGCGCAACGACTCGCAGTGAAGTGGAGCCGGTGATCAAAGAGGCTCTGGCTACGGACAACGCGGTAATCATGGACTTTAAGATTTCCAAGGAAGAAGGGGTCTACCCGATGGTTCCAGCAGGGAAGGCGACAACCGAAATGCTGCTCGTCTAAACAGTTTTGCATACCTCCTTTTCCCATCCTATGAGGATCACCTAGATGAAACACACCATATCGGTCCTTCTCCAAAATAAACCTGGGGTTCTTTCCAGGGTAACCGGCCTTTTCAGCGGACGGGGTTTCAACATCGAGAGTCTCTGTGTCGCCGAAACCCTGGAACCGGAAGTATCTTGTCTGACTGTGGTCTCCAGAGGCGACGAAGCGATTATTGAACAGATCACCAAACAGCTTCATAAACTGATTGACGTCATCAAAGTAACCGATCTTACCGGAACAGAGTACGTCGAAAGGGAAATGGTTCTGCTCAGGGTCAAGGCCGAGGCCCATACCCGGGCCGAAGTACTGCGGATCATCGACATCTTTCGCGGCAAGGTGGTTGATGTCAGCGCCAGGAGCTATGCCATCGAAAT
>JAZBOD010000053.1:0-5891 GCA_036350955.1 Desulforhopalus sp.
GGCGGTTCTCGGCGCGGATCTCTGCGGCGAGCGTCCGGTCATCCTCATCGATGCTCTTGATATGGGCGAGGACCTGGAGGATCTCTTCTTTGGTCCGCACCGCGGTGGCCATTCCTTCCATGTCCAGGGCCTTGGCGCATTCCCGCTCTTGGAGGATCACCTCGCGCAGGCGGAGGAGATAGTCACGGGTGGTGGAGGTTTCCATCTCAGCGGTTCTCTACCAGAAACTGGAGCAGGGAGGTGGAGACCTTTTCCAGATCGGGGGCGTAGGAGCCATCCTTGATCTGGGCCTGGAGCTGCTGGACCCGTTCGGCCCGCTCGCTGCCGCCGGTGCCCTCCGCCGCCTTGGCCCGGTTGACCTCCTGGAGGACTGAGGAAAACTGCACCTTGTCCTCGCCGCTGCCCTCGGCCTTTTTCCCGGCCTGGACCTTGGCCGACTGCTTCAGGGCACCGATCTGTCCCGGTCCACCGACTCCGAAAAATTCTACGCTCATGGTTTCACCTCTGCCTGGGCCGGGGAATCGGTTTCTCCTGCCCATTCGTCGAGTTTGCTCATCACCGCATCAAGGGTGCTGTAGGAGATATCCGGCAGCCAGCCGCCAAAGGCATCGAGTGCCTCCTGGAAGCCCTGTTCGACGCCGGCCCGGACATCATCAATTCTTGTCGGGTCTCCTCCGGCGATACCCACCGCCAGGGAGAAGATCCGCTCCGCTGTCTGTTCTACCCCGAAATAGCCATCATCGGCAACCAGTTCCTGGGCCTCTTCCTGGGTGATCTGGCTGAGGTCGATGGTCTGGTCACCGGCGGCGATCTGGTAGTCAAGCCCCTGTTCCTCAAAGATATTGAGCACCAGGCCGCGGAGCAGGTCAAAGCCGTCGCCCACCTGGCCCTTCAGGGAGAGGCTGCTGCTGTAGGTGACGGTGGTTTCGGCGCTGTAGCTGAACTGCACGGAGTCGCTCCTGGTGGCAGGGCCGTTGGGGTTTGCAGCGGGGGGGGCGGTTGCTGCCGCCGGGGCCGGCTGCCCGGTTCGGGTATTTTTCTGACTCTCTGCCGCATGCAGCAAATTTGCGGTGATTGGGTTAATCATGGTATGCCTCCCTGCTGCCCTGATGACTGGTTGGTTCGGCCGTGCTTCCGTGCACTGTCGGCGCCGAGTACTGTTCTCTTAGCTCTCCTATCGACGTTTTCAGGCAAAAACTTTAGGTAATTTCTTTTTGCGCTGGAGCTGACAGCCGGGCCGGCTGTCGGTCACCGTGGGATGAGATCACCGTAGGGTGCGCACCGCGCATCGCCTGGTAAGGCCTCATGAGGCTGCCAAATGGTGCGTATGACGCACCCTACGATAATTTGCTGCCGATGGCCCAGCTGTTATATTCTTTCAGGTGCGAGGATACAGGGGTTGGCGAGGGTGAGGTGCAAATGCTCCGGGATGAGAGGACTATTCGCGGCGGTTTTCGATCAGCCCGGCCATCTGGCGGTAGATGGCGTCGGCAATGCCGAGGCTTTTCGCCCGGGTGGTGGCCCGGGCGGTCTCCATATCGAGCATCTCCTGGAAGGTTTCGTCGGCCATGCCCTTTTCGAACAGCCCGCCCTCGGGGATCGCTTTGCGCATCGCCTTGAGCATCTCCATCACCAGCAGGGCCTCGAACTCCTGGCTCGATTTTTTCAATTCGGCCAGGTCGCGGTCCTTGCGGTTGGCATCGGGCTGGTTGGTCTGGCTGAGCACCATTCTCGGGTCGATTTTCAGATCGAGCATCGGCTTTTTCCTGCTATAAGATAACCAATTCACCATGGAGGCTCCCGGAGGCCTTGATCGCCTGGAAGATGGCGATCAGATCCCGCGGGGTGGCACCGATGGCATTCAGGGCGTTGGCGATCTCCCCTAAAGAGACCCCTTTCTCCATGTCAAGGAGGACCAGTTGGCCGCCTTCTTCGTTTACCGTGATCGAGGTTTCTGGGGTGACCACCGTCTCCCCTTGACCAAAGGGTTCCGGCTGAGAGACGTTGAAGTCTTCGCGGATGATCAGGCTGAGATTACCGTGGGAGACCGCGACGGTAGAGAGTTTGACATCCCGGCCCATGACGATGGTCCCGGTCCGTTCGTTGACCACCACCCGCGCCGAGCTGTCGGCCTCGAGTTCGAGGATCTCGAGGGCGGCGATGAAATCGATCAGGTTTTCGCCAGCATTTTCAGGGATATTGACCTGCACCAGGCCGGGGTTGTCCGGGACCGCGGTTCCCGGGCCGAAGTTGCGGTTTATCGCCTCGGCCATGTTGGAGGCGGTGGTGAAATCAGCCTCGCGGAGCTGGTAGTGGAGGAGGCCTTCATTGCCCAGTTCGACCCCCGCCGAGCGCTCGATAATCGCCCCGCCGGCGATCCGGCCGACGGTGGGGTGGTTCTGCTGGACTTGGGCCGCCTTGCCGCCAAAAGAGAAGGCGCCGACGGTAAGTGGCCCTTGGGCGACGGCGTAGACGTTGCCGTCCGGGCCGAGCAGCGGGGTCATCAGCAGGGTGCCGCCGGCCAGGCTTTTCGAATCGCCGAGGGAAGAGACCAGGACGTCGATGGTCGAGCCGGAACGGGCAAAGGGTGGCAGGACGGCGGTGACCATCACCGCCGCAACATTTTTCACCTTGATATCGTTGATATTGTCGGGGTTGATGGTGATCCCCTGGCGGGTCATCATGTTGTAGATCGCCTGAAGGGTGAACACCGATTTTTTCATGTCGTCGCCGGTGCCGTTCAGGCCGGTGATCAGGCCATAGCCGAGGAGCTGGTTGTTGCGCACCCCGTGCAACTGGGCAATATCCTTGATCCTTGCCGCCTCGGCTGGGAAGGTGGTAAAGAGCAGGGTGAGGAGGAGGAGGGTGATCGGGGATAAGTTCAGCATGGTTTGGCCTAAGGCAGAAGAATCAAGTAAAGAATTAATTTTTAGAACGGCCAGACATTATCCAGCAGCCGCATGGCCCAGCCGGGCTTCTGTTTGTCACTGATCGCCCCCTTGCCGGTGTAGCTGATCCGGGCATTGAGGATTTTTGACGAGTTGACCGTGTTGGCGGCGGTAATGTCCACCGGACGGATGATCCCGGTGAGATAGATGATCTGCACCTCGCTGTTGACCATCACCTCCTTACCGCCACGGATCTTCAGCTGGCCGTTGGGGTAGCGGCCGACCACCTGGGTGGTGAGCGAGGCGGTGAGATCCTCCTTGCGGGTGGTGGTGCCGCCGCCGTCAAAGGCGTTGTTGAACTCGGCGTTGACCAGGTTCTGCAGGTCAACCGGGTTGTGCGCCTCGGTCCAGAACTTGCTGTTTTCCAGACCAAAGAAGTTCGGAATAGCCGCCGACATGCTGGTGCTGCGGTCGGTGGAGGTGGTGGCCTCTTTGGTTGCACTGGCCTGTTCGACAATGATCACGGTGACGATATCGCCGATATCCTTGGCCTTGCGGTCGGAAAAGAGCGAGGCGTTGGACTGTTGCCAGAGTGAGCCGGCCTCCCGCTCCTGGAGGTCGGTGGGCTGGATCTCTTCCAGGGGCTCCTGGATGGTCACCACCGGCTGCTGACTGGCGCAGGAGGCGAGCAGCAGGGCGAGGACAAGGGTGGTTGTGGTCACAAAAAACGGTCGATTGGTCACAGGATAACCTCCACCTGGCCGGGGGCGGTGACCCGGCAATGCAAGATCTTATTGGAACTGCTGTTCTGGACCCGGATCACCTCGCCGGGACGGCCGTCGCTGTGGGCCAGGCCAAGGGCGGTGAGCTGCATCGGCCCGGCGGAGAGGACGATCCGTACCGGTTCGCCGCGGCGGACTAACGGCAGCTCCTCGATCATTGTCGCCAGCACCGGACTGCCGGAGCGCAGGCTTCTGGTCAGTCGCTTGCCGAACAGGGGGGCGGGCTGGCTGCTTGCCCCATTCAGGCCAGTGAGATCCATGGTCACGGTGGTCAATTGATCCGGGTGGAGGATGGTCCCTTTGGCCAGAGCCCTGGTGCTGACCACCACTTGGGCCAGCGCCTCGAGCTGGCCGAGCAGGGAGATGTTCTTTACCACCCGGCCGTCGACCCGGAAAATGATCGCCATCCTCGCACTGCCGATAATCGCCGGGTTGGCCGGGATCACCTCGTGGTCCAGCTCACCAGTCGGGAGGACGAAGGGCAGGGGCAGACTCTGCGGCAGAAAACGTATCTCGGCTTCCGGGAGGTTGGCCTTCTGGCTCTCCAGGTATTCAGCGATGATCGCCTCGAGCCGGTCCGGGCCGATGGTGATCCCCTGGCGTTTTACCGCCACCGCCGCCGCGCCGTGCCACTCGATGTCCGCCGGCAGGGCGAGGCTGGTATGGAGCGATCGGATGATGCTCGGGGTATGGAGGAGAAGCTCCTCCCCCGGGGCCGGCGCCTGGGCGACTATCTGGCTGGCCAGGGCCCGGGCGGTTTCGCCCGTCGCCGAGAAATCGGCGATATCGCCAAGACTTATGGCGGACTGGTCGACCACCGCAGCCGGCTGAAAATGGATCTCCAGGGCGGAACAGGGCAGAGCCGTCGGGAGAAGAAGGGCCAGGGCGAGGAGTATTGGCAAGAGGATACGCATCGGCTTACACCAGATTGTTGGTGGTCTGCATCATTTCATCGGAGGTCTGGATGCTCTTCGAGTTGATTTCGTAGGCCCGTTGCCCGGAGATCAAACTGGCCAGCTCCTCGACGATATTGACGTTGGAGCCCTCGAGGTAGGTCTGCAGCAGGGTGCCGTAGCCGTCGGTACCGGGTTCTCCGATCTGTGGCGGGCCGGAGGCGTTGGTCTCCTGGAACAGGTTGCGGCCGACCGCGGAGAGCCCGGCGTTGTTGGTAAAAATCGCCAGCTCGATATTGCCGAGTTCGGTAGAGACGGTTTCGTCACCGATTACCGCACTGACAATGCCGCTTTCGCTGATGGTGATCTGCCGGGAGCCGTCGGGGATGGCGATTGCCGGGATCAGCGGATTGCCGTCGGAGGTGGTCAGACGGCCCTGACTGTCAAGCTTCAAGGCCCCGGAACGGGTATAGTTGGTGGTGCCGTTGGGCATCTCGACCTGGAGAAAACCCTCGCCCTCGATGGCGATATCCAGCTCATTTTCGGTGAGGATCAGATCCCCCTGGGTAAAGACCTTGCCCACCGCCGCCGGCTTGACGCCAAGGCCAACGAGGATGCCGGTGGGCGATTCGGTATCGGCCGAGGACTGGCTGCCGGGCACCTTCATCGTCTGGTAGAGCAGGTCCTGAAAATCGGCCCGGCTCTTTTTAAAGCCGGTGGTGCTGACGTTGGCCAGGTTGTTGGCGATAACGTCGATATTGAGCTGCTGGCTGTGCATGCCGGTGGTCCCGGTCCAGAGCGAACGGATCATCTGTTTTTCCTGGTTGTGGTTATCCCTTGTCCGGTGGTCGGCGATCAGCCGAGGGTACCGAGCTCTTCCTGCTGTTCGCCGATGGTCGAGTAGCTTTTCAGTACTTTGTGATAGGTTTCAAAGGTCCGGTAGCCATCGATCATCCGGGTCAGTTCGGCGGCCATGTCAACGTTGGCCAGTTCCAGGCTGCCCTGGATGATCCTGGTCTCTGTCGCCGGTATCTCCAGGGCCTGGTCTTCCAGAGAGAAGGTGGTGTCTCCCTCCCGGCGAAGTTTGCTCTTATCGGTGATCTCGACCACTCCCAGCTGGGCGACCTCGGCCCTGGCCCCCTGGGGGCCGAGGATGCTGATTGTCCCGTCATCACTTACCGCCATCCGGCTGGTATCGGTGTCGGGGATGGTGATTGGGGCGTTGCCGGCATCGAGCACCGGCAGGCCGTTGCCGGTGGTCAGCTGGCCTTCGGCGCCGATGGCGAAGTCGCCGCGCCGGGTATAGCGCACCCCGTCGGCGGTCTGGA
>JAZBOD010000054.1:0-2074 GCA_036350955.1 Desulforhopalus sp.
AGCAGGATATTCATTGCCGAGCAAATTCCATGGCGGTGAGGTAGCGACCGGTGCCGAGCACCAGAATTTTCCTGCCGGCACCGAGGGTGACACTCTGTCCACCGCTCAACCAGGCCGGGAGCACGCCTTTTTCGAGGCAGGAAACCGCCAGCACCGCGGCAACGGCTGCGGCCGAGGCAAACTCACCGGTAAACTGACGATAGGGCCAGACCGGGATGGGCGAGCCGATTCGGGCAAGGAAATCTGCCAACTGGCGTTTGCCCTGCTCGGCGGTTGCCCGGGGGATGCCGACAAAGAGAGCGGCAAACTCCTCGGCAATGCGGGCCGCGCCGCCAAGGGCCTCGATCAACCGGTCGGCCAGGCCGGCCGCGGCATCTTTTTGGTAAAAGGGGATGCTGACCAGGCAACGGGCATTGCCCAAGTCACGGGAAACATAGAGGGCGCCGCCGCCATCGGCAAGGTCTGATCCAGGCTGAATTGAGGGGTCAAGCAGGGGGGACAGCCGCTCATGCCCCTCATCGGCGGCGAGCAACAGGGCGGACTGGCCAGTATTCTCGAGCAGGCTGTCCGCCGCCAGCAGGGCCTGTTCGAAGGAGTAATCGCCGCCGCTGGTGGTGACATTAGCCCCAGTGGCCCCGAAATGGATGGCGATCTGGCTGGCCACACCGTTATGGACCGAGCCGACAAAGTCGGTTGGGCTGGGAAACCGCTGCCCGGTGTCATCGAGTTGCTGGAGAAAATCGACGGTTTCGGAAAGCGCCCCCCAGCCGGTACCCATGAATACCGCGGAGGGTTTTCCCCCCTGCGCCACGTCGGCGTGGGCGTTAATCGCCAACAGCAACCCGAGCCGGGAAAGGCGCTTCATCCGCCGGACGAGTCTGGTGGGGAGGTGGGCAGCGAGCTCTTCGGTGGCGATCATCCCGGCACCTGCCTGCCCGGCCTGAAATCTCCCCAGGGTGGCCTCGGTCAGGCCGGCACCGGTAAGACAGGCGATGCCATGAACGGCCAACGGCACCTTTTCCGGAGAGGGTGGGAAGACCGGCAGGCTGTTCACCTGGCCGATGACCAGGGAACCGTTATTGCCGCCGAAGCCAAAGGAGTTGGAAAGTACCGTCCGAACCGGTCGAGCCAGCGGCTCGGCCTGCGGCATGAGTCCAAGGGCCGGATCTGGCTGGCGACAGCCGGTATTGCCGGGGATAAAACTGCGGGCAACGGCCAATGTCGCCACCACCGCTTCGATGGCCCCGGCGGCGGCGAGGCTGTGTCCTGTCGCTCCTTTGATCGACGAAAGCGCAGGCACTACCGGGAAAAGGGCGGTGATGGCTCGTGCTTCCGCCAGATCATTGTCCGGGGTTGCCGTGCCGTGGAGATTGATATAGTCGATATCGCGCGGATCAAGGCCGGCATCGGCCAGGGCATGCTGCATCGCCTGCAGAGCCCCCTTTCCTGCGGGATGCGGGGCAGTGGCGTGGTGGGCGTCGCAGGAGAGGCCGGCACCGAGCAAAACCGCAAGAGGTTTCTCCGGCAAAACCGTGGTCAGCAGCAGCATGGCCGCACCTTCGGCAACCGACATCCCCTGGCGGGAGATGTCGCCGGGCCGGCAGCCCTGCCGGTCGACCAGCTGCAGGGAGTGAAAACCGAAATAGGTCAGGTGGCTCAAGGAATCGGCACCACCAACCAGGATCGACTGCACCCCGCCGCTCTGCAACATGCGCATCGCCAGGGCAATGGCCACCGCACTGGAAGAGCAGGCGGTGGACACGGTGATTGCTGGGCCGGAACAGTGACAGAGATCGGCAATCTCTTCAACCACACTGTGCAATCCATGAAAACGGTACGCCTGCTTATCGGCGGATTTGCCGCGGAGCAGCTCCTCGGTGGTGAGAATTCCGCCGGTTGTGCAGCCGAGCAGAACCGCTTCGGGCGGCGTCGGACAGTCAGCGAGAATCATCCTGACTGCCTCGCAGGCCAGGCGATGGGTGCGAGGCGGCAGATCCCCCGCCACC
Source organism: Desulforhopalus sp. (assembly GCA_036350955.1). Classification (GTDB taxonomy): domain Bacteria; phylum Desulfobacterota; class Desulfobulbia; order Desulfobulbales; family Desulfocapsaceae; genus Desulforhopalus_A. The sequence continues at coordinate 2,007 of JAZBOD010000054.1, forward strand.
GGACCGGCTACCTGGCCGACCGGCAGCGGTTCACCGTGCAGCACAGGGAAGAGCTGGAGCGGGGCAAG
>JAZBOD010000055.1:0-6277 GCA_036350955.1 Desulforhopalus sp.
AGGGTGACGAACTGGCGCTGTTTCGGGGTCAGCACCCGCAGACGAACCAGGGTATCGAGAAGCGCCTCGCTGTTGAGAAATTTCATCGGCCTGCCCTGTGGTGGAGAGAAATCATGGAGTGAAGAGGAGGTTCAAAGCTGCAGTCTACCGGAAAACCCGGCTGACGGCAGCATCTTTAGCTCAAGAGGAGCGGCTGAGCGCTATTCAGGAGAATTTTCCGCCGCCCGCAGCTCTTCAAGGGACTCTTCATAACTGAGACTGGTGAACTTGAAGATCTGTGCCAGATAAAACCGGCGCATGGCCGGATCGGCGGCCATCGCCTGGCGCTGGACCCGCACCGCCTCGTCAACCAGTCCGTTCGCCCAGTAGGCGGTTGCCAGCGTGTCGAGGATATAGCCCCGCGGCTGAAGAACCGCCGCCCCCCGGGCCAGGGTCAGGGCTCTGCCCGGATCGCGCAGATCCAGATCCTGGGCAGTGAGCAGCAGCCAGGCGAGATTGTTCATCACCTCGGGGTTTGCCGGCTCCAGGCTATAGGCGGTTTCGTAGGCGGCCAGGGCCTTGTCTTCCAGCTTGCGGTAGAGCATCAGATCGCCGATCAGCCGCTGCCAGAGAGCCCGTTCCGGCTCCTGCCGGGCCTTCTGGAGCAGCACCGTCTCGGCAAAATTGTCTTCATAGCTTTTGGCCAGGGTCTCGGTGGGGATCTGCCTGACGGCAACGGCACAGATCAGGACCACCCCGACATAGACCAGCAGGCTCAGCCGGACCTTGCGGTCATGCCGGGCAATGCGCCCGGGTTCCCGTTCCGCCTGTTCGAGGGTATCGATACGCTCACCGATGCCGAAATGGTGCCAGTTTTTCTGGTCACGGATATTCCCGCTGAGGGCGGCAATTTTTTCAAAGGCCGACACCAGGGCTCGGCTGTTGCCGATCGCCGCCAGACTGAACAGGTCGGCCTGTCTCTCGAAATTTCGGATAAAATAGCCGAAGATAAAGCGGAAATAGAGCACGAGAAACAGCAGTAACGGCACCGCGCCGATCACCGTCAACACATACTCGGCGGAGATTTCTCCGGCAATTATCAACCGGTGAAGGAAGTCCAAGGAGAGGATGGCATAGATAAAGGGTTCGGCAAGAAAACCGGCAAGGACACTGAAGCCGATAATCAACAGAACGTAGAGCGGCAGATGAAATTTTTTGACATGGCCGATCTCGTGGGCCATCACCGACTCGAGTTCAGCCATGGTCATGGTCTCGATCAGAGCCGGGGTGATCAGGATGTAACGCAGCCCGGGGACAATACCCATCACCCCGGCGGTGAGCACCCGCCCCTCGAACAGCGGCCAGAGGTAGATGTCAGCCTGGAAATTCTGTCGGGCAGCAAAGGCCTGCAGATGCCTTTTCAGCGGGCCTTCCGGCAAAGGCCGACAACCCCACAGCCGGCGGACCATCGGCGGGAAGAACAGCAGGACAAAGACCAGAAAGACCGCGAAAAAAACCATGTCGCCCCATTCCGAGGCAAAGAGCCGCTGCAGCCCTGGCAGGGGCAGCAGTGCCAGCAGGTCGTAGAGCAGAGAGAGCACCACCCAGGGGAGGACAATCGGCAGGTTGGCGCGGATGTTGGCGATAATAAACGAGGCCGGGCGGTGTTTTCTGGCAAAGAGTTCGCCGTAGGTACGGTAGGCGGCCGACCACATCAGACTGAGGAAGGCGACAAAGATCAGCAATCCGGCAATATTGGCCAGGGCCGGCATGGCGATGGCCTGGAAAATTCGGGTGAGGTAAAATTTTGGGTCACAAAGATAGAGGGTGGCCGCGAAAAAGAGCAGTGCCGCCACCGAAAGGTATTTTTCGGTTTTAAAGTAGCCGGAGGATTTTGCCGCCCTGGGCCGGGCAAAAGCCACCCGGGCCAGCCAGCCGTACGCGGCGAGGAGCACGACCAGCAGACCGAGGGCCTGCCACCCCGGCAAGAGAGGAACCTCGGGGACACCGGCCAGGGTGAACAAAAAAATTGCCACCAGAAAAAGGATAAGATTTGTGTACATCAAGGCGGTTCACCTTGGTTTAAAAGGGCGGCGGAGCCCGCCGGCGACCGCCCGGTGGAGATTAATTCTGCCTTTATGGTTGACATCAATCTCTAACTGTATTTTAATAAGCAGTTTTATTGTCAGAGAAAGGATTGGGCGTATAGCTCAGTTGGTAGAGCCATCGGCTCATAACCGATCGGTCGTAGGTTCGAATCCTACTGCGCCCACCATTAATACAGCAGCTTCTGACCAGAAACAACGGGTTCCTTGAACAAACTTGGCATATTTACATTACCGGGGGCAGGCGTGACACCCCTGATACTGACATTTCGGTACGGGCTGGAAAGCGTGAACCGAGGCGGTCAACAAAAAGGTACACTCCCGACGGAGTGTACCTTTTCTGCTTTGTGGCGCCGGAAAAGAGCATAATGACAGTAATTACCATCAACGACATCCTCGACATCCTCAACAGTGCGGCACCATTTGCCCTCGCCGAATCCTGGGACAACGTCGGCCTGCTGGTCGGCTCACCCCACCAGGAGGTCAAGGCAATCCTGGTGGCCCTCGACCCCGGTGATGCCATTCTCGAAGAGGCGATCAGCCTCGGCATCGATACCATAATCACTCACCACCCGGTGATTTTCAAGCCCCTGACAGCAATTAACACCGGAGAGGCACAGGGCCAGCTGCTCGCCAAAGCCCTGACCCACGGCATCGCCATCATCGCCTGCCATACCAACCTCGACAGTGCCCGGAACGGGGTCAGCGATATCCTCTGCCGCCGCCTCGGCCTCGACGAGATCGTGCCGCTCACCCTCGACCCGGCCAGCGCCGCGACGGGGACCGGGATCGGCCGGATCGGTCTTTACCGTCCGCCGCTCTCCGCCGCACAGTTTCTCCACAGACTGCACCAGGGTCTTGAACTTGACCAGGTCCTCACCGCCGGAAAACTCCCGGAGATGATCACCCGGGTGGCGGTCTGTGGCGGCAGCGGCTCGGAGTTTGCCCCGCTTGCCCAAAAACTCGGTGCCGACCTCTTCCTCAGCGCAGAAATCAAACACAGTACCGCAATCTGGGCGATCGAAAACCGCTTCTGCGTGATCGATGGCAGCCACTACGCCACAGAAAAACCGGCAGTTGCCCTGCTGGTCGAAACATTACACCGGGCCATCGCCGAAAAAGGCTGGCAGATACCGGTCACCCCCGCCGCAAAGGAACACCACCCCTTTGCCCACCTGAATATCAACCCCCAAAGCTCTAAGCAGCAAACCGTCAGAGGAGAATCATTTTGAACGAATATCTAGATCAACTCGTTGCCCTTCAGGCGATCGACCTGGAGATAGACAAGATTGAAAACGCCGTCAAAACCGAACAAAGCGGACTGGACAAGCAGGTCGCCGCCCTTGCCCTGCGGGAAACGGTGATCGAGGAGTTGCAAGAGAAGATCAGCAACCTGCAGAAAGAGAACCGCACCCTGGAGGGGGAGACGGCAGAGCGGATGGATCGGGTCAGGGAGCGGCAATCGAAAATGATGCAGGTCCAGACCGGTCGGGAACAGGCCGCCCTGCTTAAAGAGATTGAAGAGGCGAAAAGAAGCGTCAAGGACAACGAAGAAAAGATCCTCGCGATCATGGAATCCGTCGAAAAACTGACCACCCAGATCACCGAAGAGAAAAACCTGCTCAAGGGCGAAAAGGTGCTGGTTGCCGAAGAGACCGAACGAGTCAGAACGAGTATCGAGGCGATCAACAAGGGCAAAAAGGACATTGAAAAGAAGCGGGCCACCTGTGCCGCGAAAATCAAGGCAGGAGTCCTCCGCAAATACGATACTCTCCGCCAGCGGCGCAGTGGCCTGGCGGTGATCAATGTGATAGACGGGGTCTGCCAGGGCTGCTTCATGGCTATTCCGCCGCAGAAGTTCAACCTGCTGCTCCGGGGAGACCAGATGTTTGACTGCCCGACATGCCAGCGGTTGATCTACTATGTCCCTCCGGCGGATGAGTAATACGTTCTTTGCCCTTTCCTTTTTCCACCTTTCGTCCTACAGTGAGGGCGGGAGTGGGCGCATGATCGCTCCGGTATTTCGACCGGAGAGGAAAGTCCGGACTCTACAGGGCAGGGTGGTTCGTAACACGAACGCCGGGTGACCGGGGGAAAGTGCCACAGAAAACAGACCGCCTGAGCTGATCAGGTAAGGGTGAAACGGCGAGGTAAGAGCTCACCGCTTCCATGGTGACATGGAAGGCACGGTAAACCCCACCCAGAGCAAGACCAAATAGGGAGATGTTTGAGGGCGGCCCGTCCGAGATCTCCGGGTAGGTTGCACGAGGTGCTGAGCGATCAGCATCCCAGTCAAATGATCATGGCCCTTCGGGGTACAGAATCCGGCTTACAGCCCACTCCTTTTCCCTCACCAGCGGACCCGCATCCCGATCTTTTCCGGCCTCGAGACATCAGGGCATCATCCTTCAGGCACCTCCTATGAAGCTTACCGCCGCCATCATTGCCGCCGCCGGTTTCGGTACCAGAATGCAGCTGGATCGGCCGAAACAGTTTCACCTGCTCGGCGGTATACCGATTCTCGCCCGCACGGCAGGGGTTTTTGCGGCACACCCGAGGATAGACAGGATCGTCGTGGTGGTACCGGAAGACCATCTCCCTGAGAGTCGGCAGATGTTTGCCCGCCATGGCCTTGACCTGACAAACATTGAACTGATCGCCGGCGGCCGCCGCCGCCAGGACTCGGTGCAGGCCGGACTCGCCGCACTCGACGCCGGTGTCGATCTGGTTCTGGTTCATGACGGCGCCCGGCCACTGGTCAGTGCGGCGGTCATCGACCGTTGTCTCGATACCGCCCGCCGCGATGGAGCGGCTATCGCTGCCGTACCGGTCAATGACACGCTCAAACGTGGTGACGACGATGGCTGGGTGGCGGCAACCGTCAGCCGCGCCTCCCTCTGGCAGGCCCAGACACCTCAAGCCGCCCGCCGAGACCTGCTCGAACAGGCCTTCCGCGAGAATGGCGAAACAGATGTCACCGACGAGGCATCCCTCCTCGAACGGGCAGCCATCCCGGTGCGGCTGGTTGCCGGGGAGGCAGGCAACCTGAAAATCACCCACCCTGAAGACCTCGCCCTTGCCGAGTCGCTGCTCCGGCGCCGGACAGGGCAGCTGCGGATAGGTCACGGTTACGATGCCCACCGCTTCAGCGAAAACCGGGCACTGGTCCTCGGCGGGGTCTCCGTCCCTTACCAGCTCGGCCTGGCCGGCCACTCCGATGCCGATGTCCTCACCCATGCCCTGTGCGACGCCCTGCTCGGCGCCACCGGCCAAGGGGATATCGGCCGCCATTTCCCCGATACCGACCAAGGTTTTGCCGGCATCTCCTCGATCATTCTCCTCGAAGAAGTTATCCGCCTGGTGAACAGCGCCGGCTACACCCTGACCAATGCCGACATCACCATCGTCTGCCAGGCCCCCCGCCTTGCCCCGTATCTGGAAGAGATGCGGAACAGACTGGCCACCGCCTGCCAGACAGAGCCGATGGCCATAAATATCAAAGCCACCACTACCGAAAAAATGGGCTTCACCGGCCGCGGTGAAGGAGTCGGCTGTCATGCCGTTGTCCTTCTCCAGGCCGTTTAACCAAACAAGGATACCCCGATGATTCCAGCTCTCAACCACCAGCGCCTTGCCGAGACCTTTAGCCAACTCTGCGAAATCAGCAGCCCCTCCCGCCAGGAGGGCCGCATCGCCGCCGAGCTCCGGACCCGCTTCGAAAATCTCGGGGCAGATACAATCTACGAAGATGACTCGGCGGCCCAAACCGGCTCGGAATGCGGCAACCTGATTGTCCGTTTCAACGGCAGCCTCCCCGATCAGCCCGGACTGTTTTTTTCCTGCCACATGGATACTGTCGGTCCATGCCAGGAGGTCCGGGTGGTCCGTACCGGGGATATCTTTTCCAGCGAGGGGGAGACGATTCTCGGCGCCGATGACAAGTCTGGCATTGCCGCGATCCTCGAAATGCTCGCCGTGCTGCGGGAACAGAACATTCCCCACCCGATGATCGAGGTGATCGTCACCACCTGCGAGGAAATCGGCCTGCTCGGCGCCAAACATCTCGATTTCAGCAAGGTGCGCACCGGCTACGGCTACGCCCTGGACTCGAGCGGTATCGACCATGTGGTGATCGGTGCCCCCGCCGCCAATCGGCTCAAGGTGGAAATCTTCGGCCGGGCCGCCCATGCGGG
>JAZBOD010000056.1:0-10809 GCA_036350955.1 Desulforhopalus sp.
CTGGCCGGCGATGCAGATGAGCCTTAACCTGGCCGATCCCGCTCTGGCTGAAGGTCTTGCCGCCGGAGACAAGGCAACGGTGGAGATCGAGCAGCTGTCGGCCACCGAATATGTCATCAGCAAAATCAAGAAGGATTAAAAAGCGAGCTTTTTGCAAAACGTAGATTTTCGTTCAAAATCAAGGCATGCAAAAATTTTACCACGGGCATATAATGGATATTCCGAGGATAAAATTTTGAGCATAACACCGAGTTTGGGCGAAAAGATAGTTTTGCAAATGGCGCAAACGTTAAGAGAGGCTCAGGATGGAGAAGCACAACGGTCAGGGCGGAGAGGACGCCGCCGGTTCGGCCCGTTTTTTGAAAATGATCGTTCGCGACGACCATCTCGGGGTGATCGACAATGCCGACGGCCGCGGCAAACACCAGGGGGTCTGCGGTGACACCGTGGAGACTTTCCTGGAGGTGCACTCCGGCAGGATCAGCACCATCCGTTTTGCCATCAGCGGCTGCATCTACACCCTGGCCTGCGCCAACACCCTGGCCCATCTGATCGAGGGACGAACCCTGGCCGAGGGATGGGAACTGGCCCCTGAAGAGATCATTACCTACCTGGAAAGCCTGCCCGCCGACCATCACCACTGCGCCGAACTGGTGGTCGGCAGCTTCTACCGGGCTCTGAATGATCACCGTCGCCAGACGGACGACAGCTGAACTTCGACGATCTACAGCCTTAATCACGCCCCATTTTCGGGGCCGGCAGAGGTGGGTTGGAGATACGGGACATATTTGAAATCACTGCCCTGGATATGGCTGACCAGCCACTGGCGGAGAAAACGGTAGAGCTGCTCCGCCGCCTGCCGGCAATCACCGCTCAACTGGCCTTGCAGTTCGACGACCCTGGCCTTCATTCGGGTGTGCTCCGCCCGGTGTTCCTCCCTTGCCGGATAGGCGACCATCGCCTCCTCTTCATTGGCAAAGTGGTACTCGGTATAGGCAATGACTTCGTTGCACACCTCGACGATCACTTCTTCACTTTTCCGGTCCCGAAGGGCCTGGTACAACCGGTCGATCAACCCCACCAGAGTGCGGTGCTCCTCATCGATCCAGGCTATTCCGGTACTGTAGGCTTGACGCCATTTGATAACTTCCATTATTTGTTCTCCGGCGCACCAGGCCCAGTTGGCGGCGCTTTTGGTGATTCACTGTCCGAGGGTCAGCCCCGGATTTTTGATCAGCCGAAGGTGAGGCAGTTTCGGCCGAGTTCCTTGCTCCGGTAAAGCAGATTATCGGCCCGTTTGATCAGCAGTTCAGGGGTATCACCGGCCTGAGCCATGGTCGCGCCGAGGGAGATGGTCACCGCCAGTTTACGCTGATTGTGAATAATATACGACTGTTCAATGAGCATCCGAATCCGGTTACCCACCTCAATCAGCTCATCCTGGGTGACATTGCGGATCAGCCCGATGAACTCCTCCCCCCCCCATCGGCCGAAAAAATCAAATGGCCGGGAGTTGGCGATAAAGCAGTTGGCGACAAACTGGAGAACCCGGTCACCGACATCATGGCCGTAGGTGTCATTGAAGTTTTTAAAGTGATCAATGTCCATGAAGAGCAGGCCAAATCGCCCATCAAGCCGTTTCATCTCCTCAAACCTGACCCGAATCACCCGCTCGAGATAGGTGCGGTTGCCGAGTTGGGTGAGATTGTCGAGCAGTGCCAGCCTTTCCAGCTCCTTTACCCGGTAGTTGTTGGCGAGGATATTTCTCAGATCACTGAACAGCTCAACCCCCCCAACCACCTGCCCATCACGGTCATGCAGTGGGCTGGCCCGAACCAGCACCGGAATGCGGTGCCCCTCCTTATGGTGCATGAACACTTCGGCTTCCCGATGTCTGCCGTCGGCAATAGTTTTCGCCAGCGGACAAAAACCCCGGCAAAGACTTTTGCCTTCGGCATCGACATGGGTGAGGATGTTGTCGAAACAGCCGCGACCGATTACCTCGGCCGCGGAAAAACCGGAGATCCGCTCAGCCCCTTTATTCCAGTAGACGATCTTTCTCTCCCGGTCAACAAAGTACACTCCGTCGTAGAGCTCGGTAAGGATCCCGGTGAAATCGAGATGCTGCAGTTCCATGATACTCTTCTCCGGAGAATTACCTGCCTTGGTTGATTTTTTGATAAGACCACAAGTCACCCTGCATGGTACTCTAGATCGCCGACTATTGCTGCTGTTCGATTACCCATGGGCTGCCTGAGACGCTGCTCCCCCGGTCAAGGAGTATCCCGCGGCGGTCGAGCAGGGATCCGTCAAGGCGGTACAGCTCAATGATCGCCCGGCGATGGGCGATCATCGAATCGACCTCGTTCAGCTGGCTCTCCAGCAGGTCCCGCTGGGCCTGCGCCGTGGCCAGGGCGGTTCCGCGTCCTACCTCAAATCTGATCTGTTCCACCCGAAGCACCTTCTCCTGCAGCCGGCGGCGTTCAGCCGAGGCAAAAATCTGCGCATAGGCACGGCCGGCTTCAAGATGGGCCTTATGCACATCAGCCTCGATCAGCTGCCGGAGGTTCTCCAGGCTCGCTTCGGACTGGGCACGGTCGACCTGGGCCCGGCGCTCCACCGCCCGGGCCGAGCGGTTCCCCGCCAGGGCGTGAGCAAATCTTAGCCCGACAGTGCCGGCATAGCCGGAGCCGTCACCGAGATCACGCCACGCCGCACCGAAACTCTCGGCATAGCCGGTTTTGCCCAGAGTGATAAACAGGTCAAGCCGGGGTAAAAGGCCGTTGCGGGTCTGAACCAGTTCCAGATCACCGCGCAGCAGACGCAGCCTGGCCTCCTGCAGATCTGCTCGAAAGAGCTGAGCCAGAGCAACGTGTTCAGCTACCGGGTCCGGCTGCACGGCAAATTGCTGCGGCTGATCCGCCGGGACAGGAAAAATCGACCACTGGCTGAGCCGGCTTCCCTCAGGCATCTGGGGATTGAGGAGAAGCAGCAGGTCTATCCGCGCCTGTTCCCGGCGGCTGTTCCCTTCAATCACCGCCTGCCGGCGAAAGGCCAGCTCAGCCTCGGCCGCCACCACTTCAATATCCGCGACGGTCCCTACCGCCACCCGCCGCTGGACATCGTTGAGCTGGGCCTCAGCGACCCGCAGCGATTCAGCAAAGATTTCGATCCGCCGCTCGGCCAGCACCAGGTTCCAGTAACTGCTCTCCACCTCGGCCACCAGGGCCTCGGTAAAGCCGCGTAGTTCATAGAGCGATCCCAGCGCAGTCAGTTCTGCCTGACGAATTCCGGCCAGATTCGCCTCACGGCTGCCACCGCGAAGCAGCGCCTGGGTCAGGGTCAACTGGGCCGCCACCTGCTGATCGGGAAGCGAACTGCTCACCGTGCTGTTGCGCCGCCCCTCAAGAGCCAGTTCGACAGAGGTGCCGGTGGTCAACTGCTGATCGATGCCGAGCCGATAATCCGCCCCTTCGCCGGATGAATACACGCCATCCCGGGGACTCCGGTCCCGGCTGAATAATGCTTCGGCAAAGAGGTTGGGGTCGAAAACCGCCTGCTCCTGAGCAATGAAGGTTCCGGCAGCCAGCGGTTGATAGAGCTGCACCGCCAGGGCGCGATTGTTGTTCAGGGCAAGAAAGACCGCTCCTTCGACCGTCACCGGCAACCGTCCCGCACCGTCGGGCTGAGGCAGGAGCGTGTCCGACCCGGGACGTGGGGATATTGCCGCAACATCTGCGGCAAGCTCATCCGGTGGCCGAGCCTCAGCCGGTGACACCCCGAGGCTGAAGCCGAAGCAGGTCAGCAGCCAGACCAGAGCGGCGGCCAAGCCGATTTTCCCTGGGGGGGCGGCGGCTTTGACCTTCGGTGGAAGAAGATCGTTACCGGCCTGGGCCGTGGAGGCGCCAATGCTCTCCCCGGCAGCATCACCATCGGCTCGTGAGTAAAAGAGCGAGTAGAGCACCGGGATCAGCAACAGGGTGATAAAAGCCGAACTGAGCAGGCCGCCGACCACCGCTCTGGCCATCGGTGCCTGCTGTTCACTGCCTTCCCCAATACCCAAGGCCAGTGGCAACATGGCGAAGGTGGTGGTCAAGGTGGTCATGAGGATCGGCCGCAGTCGGCGCTGCCCCGCCTCCATCGCCGCAGCAAAGGCGGTCCACCCGGAATCCTTGCGCAGCCGGGAGGCCTGATCAACGATGAGAATGGCGTTGTTGACGACGATCCCCACCAGCATGATCCCACCAATGTAGGACTGCGCGTTGAGGGTGGTACCGGAAAAGAGCAGCATCGCAACAACGCCGATCAGGGCCATCGGTACGGAAAACATCACGATCAGCGGGTCACGCAGCGATTCATAGAGGCAGGCCATCACCATATAGACCAGCAGGACGGCGAGCAACAGCCCGAGGGCCATTTCGTTAAAAGCCTTCTCCTGCTCTTCATAGTCACCGCCAAAGGAGATATCAATACCTCGCGGTACCGGAATTTCGGCAAGCCTCTGGCGGATTTCAGCCACCACTGAGCCCATATCCCGGCCGCTCAGATTGCCCTGGACCCGACTGACCCGCTGTTGGTCCTGCCGCTCAATGGTCAGCGGCCCCTCGCTCCGTTCAACAGTCACCACGTTGCGCAGAGCGACAAATGATCCGTTCTCGCTGCGGACCATGATATTGAGAATATCATCGTAATCGAGTTGCTCGGCATTCTCCAGCCGGATAAAGATCCGGTATTCGTTGCCACCGTCTCGAAACTGCCCGGCGCTGGAACCGGCCATGGCGGTCTCGATGGTCCGGCCGATCGCCGCCACCGACAGACCGAGATCAGCGGCCCGCTGCCGGTCGATCCGCATCAGTTCCAGGGGCGCGCCACCCTCCCGACTGAGACGCAGATCGGCAATACCCTCAACATCGGCAACCCTATCCCGCACCTGACGGGCCACCTGGTCAAGCTGGTCCAGATCAAATCCCCGCACCTCGATGGTCAACCGGTCATCCTCCCCCCCCGAGGCGAGGCGGAGGACGAACGAGCCGCCACTGCGGGTGCGGATCTGCACCCCGGGGATATCTTTGAGCAGACCACGAAGATCGGTGGCTATCTGTTCACTGGAACGCGTCCGCTCGCTCAGCGGCACCAGGGCCAGACGGATGTCGGCATTGGAAGGGGCACCGGTGCGAAACGAACTGCCGCCGACCTGAACCACCGAAGCGCGGGTCTCAGGAACCGCTGGCAGCACCAGCCTTTCCACCTCGCGGACTTTCTGATCAAACAGTTCAAGCTTAGTCCCGGTTTCCATCTCAATCCCCACCCTCACCTGCCCTTCATCTGCCGGAGGGAGGAATTCACTGCCCAGTTGCGACAACAGCATTACCGCCAGGAGAAAGAGCGTCACAAAACCGATGACCACCGGCCCGCGGTTGTTCATCGCCCCCTGCAGGGTGCGCCGGTAGAGATTTTCCAGACCGGTAAACATCGCCCCGGTGACCCGGAGCACCATCCCCTTCCCTCCCCCCGCCTCCTGCCGGGTCTCCGCCGGCGGCTGGACCAGGCGGGCGGCAAGCATCGGGGTCAGGGTAAGAGCGACCATAAGGGAGGCAAGGAGGGCAAAGCCGACCACCAGGGCAAGCTGGCGAAAGAGAATCCCCGAGAGCTGCTCGGCAAACAGCATCGGCAGGAAGATGACCAGGGTGGTGAGGGTACCGGCAACAATCGCCCCGGCCATTTCACCGGTGCCTTCGATTGCCGCCCTTTCCGCAGGAAGCTGTTCCTTGTCCCGCAATCGGGCAATGTTCTCAAGGACGACAATGGCACTGTCGACCATCATCCCCACCCCAAGGGCAAGCCCGCCGAGGGTCATCAGGTTGAGGGTGAAGCCACCGAAATAGACCAGAGCAAAGGTGGCAATCACCGATACCGGAATCGCCACAACGACCACCAGGGTGGAACGAAAACTCCGCAAAAAAAAGAGCAGCACTACTGTAGCCAGGACCCCGCCATAGAGCAGGGAACGACCGACATTGTCAATAGAACGCTGGATATATTCCGAAAAATCTATAATCGGCACGATCTCCACCTGGGGAAAATCGCGGTTTAAACGTTCAATTTCGCGCAGCACCTCGCGGGCCACCTGCACCGTGTTGGCGTCCGGCTGCTTGCGGACCGCCAGACGCACTCCGGGCTGGCCGTTTATCCTGATTATCTCCCTGACCTTACGGTGGGTATCGCGAATCTCGGCAACCTGGTCGAGGGTGATCGGGGCCCCGTCCCGCACCGCCAGGACGGTAGCGGCCAGTTCCTCGAGCCGCTCGAACTGCCCGGGGGTGCGCAGGGTGACTTCCAGCTTGCCCCGTTCGATCTCCCCGGCCGGCAGGGTGATATTGGCATCGCTGATCGCCTGGCGGATTCCGTCAAGAGTCAAACCCAGGGCGGCAATCTTATCCGGGCGGATATTGACCTGGATTTCCCGTTCCAGACCACCCCAGACATCGAGCGAAGCGACACCGGGAATCCGTTCAACCCGGTAACTCATCGCTTCATCGATGAGCCGCCGCAGTTCCAACGGGTCGAGAGGGCTGGCGACACCGAGGATCAGCACCGGGGTGGCTGAGATATCGAACTTACGCACCTGGGGCCGATTGACATCGTCGGGCAAGAGGTGGCTGATCCGGTCAAGCCGGTCACGGAGATCGTTGGCAGCGACATCGATATCGATCCCCCAGGCGAAGGAGACCCGCACATTGCCGATACCCTCTGAGGAGAAGGAGTTGACACTCTCCACCCCGGCCACCGCCGCCACCGCCTGCTCAATTGGCCGGGTGAGCAGTTCCTCGATCTCTTCCGGGCTGGCATTTTCGTAGGTGGTGGAAATGGTCAGGGTTGGATAGGTGACCTCGGGCATCAGGCCAATGGGCAGGCGGGCCAGGGAAACCGCACCGATGACCACCGCAATCAGGGTGACCATGGTGGTCAGCACCGGGCGGCCGACCGTATAGCTGGCAAGGTTCATTGGTTCACACCTCCCTGTCGCTGGCTGCCCGCCTGCTGCCCCCCCTCCCTGCCCGGGACGGTAATCCGGGCACCGTCACTGAGCAAATGCTGTCCTAAAGTGACCACCTCGCCACTGATCTCCGGCTCAACGATCTCCACGACTTCCTTTTCCTGCAACCCGAGTTTAACCGCAACCCTGCGGGCTACCCCCTCCTGAAGATCAGCCAGATAGAGAGTGGTGTTGCCATTTCTCTGGACCAGCGCCGACCTGGGAACAAGAAGGGCGTCCGGTTTGCGGGCCAGTTCTATCTCCAGCCGAACAAACATCCCCGGCTTGAGCAGCTGCTCCGGGTTAGCTACCGCCACCTCCAGACGGGCCTGCCGGGAGGTCTCACGAATCACCGGAGCCAGTCGGGCAAGAATGCCCGGGAAACGCCGGTCGGCAATGGCGTCGGCGGCGACCAACACCTCCTGGCCGACCGAGAGGCGGGGATAATCCCGTTCCGGGACGTGGGCCACCGCCACCAGGCGATCCAGCCCGACCACGGTGAATACTGCAGCGTTGGCCGCCAGCAGAGTGCCGGCATCAACGAGTCGTTCGGCTATCACCCGTTCAGGATCATCACCCTGCCATTCGGCATGGATCTCGGTATAGGAAAGCTGCAGCTGTGCACTGTGCAGCGCGGCACGTTGCTGCGCCACCAAGGCAGCGGCCATCGCGGTGCGGGCATGCTGCGCCTGATAGTTAGCCAGGGCACTATCCAGTTCGGCCTCAGATGCTACCCCCTGACTGCGTAACTGTTTGACCTGCTCCAACTCCCTCGCCCGGGCGGCAAGCGCGCTTTCCGCCTCAACCAGCCCAGCCTGACTGACCGCCAGAACGGCTTCGGCCCTGGCCAGTTCCAGACGGTACTCGGCATCGTCTAGTCGCGCCACCAGTTGGCCGCGACGCACGACATCACCGAGGTCAGCCCGTAATTCGAGAAGCCGCCCGCCGACCCGCGAAGCCAGTTCAAATCGGGCCGCCGGCTCCAGGGTTCCAGTAAAACTGCGCCGTTCGATAATTTCGCCGCGGGTCACCGGCGCGGTTTCAACCGCCACCACCCCCCGACCGGCGGATGGCCCGGCCGGCCCCCGAGCAGCCGGGCTTTTTTCTTCGGAATCGGCAATGTACCAGTAGGTAACGAGAAGAAGGGCTGAGGCAAGCAGCACCCCGATGAGGCTTTTCAGGATATTTTTTTTCATGAGCCAAAGAGTAAGCGTATTTTCAACTACGGGTCAAGTCCCCAGACCCTCCCCTGCTGCCGGCCGACGTGGATATGGTAGTCACGGGGGCCAAGAAAACCCAGAGAAGAATCTTCTCCCCGGATCGAATTACGGCGAATGCCCGGCTAAGGAGGCGAGAACCCGCTAGACATAGGCACCAATCCATATCGGTGCCCAGGACACGCCCCACTTGGATCAGGTCCGTGACGGCTGACGTCCCTTATGGAGTTTATTCTCGCCTTCTGCCTGAACTCAGGGTAGATAAAGCCCTATGGATCAAGAATTCATTGCCCCCTTACCCAGGCAAACCGCCTTGAATATCTGCAACTGGACAGCTGGAGACCCGTTGCTCGAAAAATTGCGCCGCTACCAGGAGGTCACCTGGTACAACCCAGATTACCAAACCGTCGCCCTACCCAGTTCACCTCTTTTGCCCAAAAAGGCGGAGATTACCGAGGCGGCGGCACGCTTCAGCCGCTTTCGGGATTTTTTCGCCGCGGCGTTTCCTGAAACCGCACCTGCCGGCGGCACGATCACTTCACCGCTTGTAGCCATTCCGCAGATGCAGCAGGCCCTTGCCAGCGCCTATCAGACCGAGTTTTCCGGACGGCTGCTGCTCAAATGCGACCACCTCCTGCCCATCGCCGGCTCAATCAAGGCGAGGGGAGGATTCCATGAAGTGCTCTGCCAGGCGGAAAAAATCGCTCTGGCGGAAAACCTCCTCAGCCCTGGAGAGAACACTAGCCGATTGGGGTCAACCGAGGCCCGACACATTTTTTCCCGTTACCGTCTGGCGGTCGGCTCCACCGGCAATCTGGGCCTGGCGATTGGCATCCTAGGCGCCCGTTTCGGCTTTACCGTCACGGTCCACATGGCAGCGGCGGCCAAAAGTTGGAAAAAGAAGCTGTTACGAGGTCATGGCATCGAAGTGGTTGAATACCAGGCCGACTACAGCCTTGCGGTCGCCGCCGGCAGACGGCAGGCGGCAGATGATGCCAGCTGCCATTTCGTCGACGACGAAAACTCCACCGACCTCTTCCTCGGTTATGCCGTCGCCGCCGCCGAACTGGCCGGCCAACTGGCCGAAGCGGGAGTCAATGTCGACGCCGACCACCCCCTCCATGTCCACCTGCCCTGCGGAGTTGGCGGTGCTCCCGGTGGTGTCACCTTTGGCCTCAAGCATCTTTTTGCCGGCCACGTCCACTGCTGGTTTGCCGAACCGACCCATTCACCCTGCATGCTGCTTGGCCTCTATACCGGTCTTCATGAAAAAATAGCGGTGAGGGATTTAGGCCTGGATAACCAGACGGTAGCCGACGGCCTGGCAGTTGGCCGGCCCTCCGGACTGGTCGGGCGACTTTTGTCCCCGGTTATTGCCGGGGCCTATACGGTCGATGATCAGCACCTGCTCCGCCAGCTTGTCCTGCTCCAGGAGAGCGAAAAGATTGCCCTTGAGCCCTCGGCCCTTGCCGGCATGGTCGGCATTGTTCGCCTGCACCATGAACATGATGCCTCCCGGTCGAAAAACTTTTCCGACCGGGAGGCAGATGCGACCCATGTGGTCTGGGCCACCGGCGGCGGCATGGTCCCCCCGGACGAACATCGTGCGTACTCCCGGCTCGGCAAATCCCATTTCTAACCGCGAACAGAGGTTTTTCAGCCAGCCTCCCTTCCCCGCCCACTCTGGTTTATGATACACTGAGCCCAACGCATATGATGATTTTCCTTTAACTCCGGCCAACCATGGAAACACTTATCGCTCGACAACCGATTTTCAACCAGCATAAGCGCATTTACGCCTACGAATTGCTCTACCGGGGTGCAGATGCTCTCAGTCTGGCCGAGGTCGGCGGCAGCCGCGCTACTTCGTCGCTGCTTACTTCATCCTATCTTACCGAGGGGCTGGAGAAGATTAGCAACAACAAGCCGTGTTTTATTAATTTCACTGAAGAGCTTCTCCTCAAAGATATTGCGGCAAACTTCCCCAATAACAAGATCGTCGTCGAGATTCTCGAGGATGTTCCGCCGACCCCGGAAGTGGTCGCTGCCTGCCGGCAGCTGAAAAAGGACGGCTATGTCCTCGCTCTGGATGATTTTGTCTTTGCCCAGAACCTGACCCCGCTGATAGAACTGGCGGATATCATCAAATTTGATTTTCTCCTTACCCCCATCGAGGAGATCAGGGTGGCGCTCGGCAAACTCGCCGGCTACAACATCGTGTTTCTTGCTGAAAAGGTGGAAACCCATGCGGAATTTGCCCAGGCTCTGGATATGGGTTTTTCTTATTTCCAGGGCTATTTTTTTGCAAAACCGGAAGCGATCCGGATCAAGGAGATGGCCAGTTCAAAGCTGACCATCCTCCAGCTGCTCGCGGAAATTAACAGCCAGGAGATCATGATCGATCGGGTGACGGCAATCATTGCCGGGGATGTCGCCCTCTCCTACAAGCTTCTCAGGTATATCAACTCCGCCTATTTCGGTCTGGCCAACAAGGTGGAATCGATCCCCAGGGCGGTAACCATGCTCGGCCTCAACGAGGTCCGGCGCTTCGTCACC
>JAZBOD010000057.1:0-3616 GCA_036350955.1 Desulforhopalus sp.
CCTCTACTGGGCCCGCTCACGGGTCCTCGAATACCTCAGCCAGGTTTCCGCCCAACTTCCCCCTGGAGCCACCCCCACCCTCGGCCCGGATGCCACCGGCGTCGGCTGGGTCTATCAATACGCCCTGACCGACCGGAGCAGCCGGCACGACCTCGGCCAGCTCCGGGCGCTGCAGGACTGGTTTCTCAAATTTGAGTTGCAGACCGTCGCCGGAGTGGCAGAGGTGGCAACAGTTGGCGGGATGGTCCGGCAGTACCAGATCGTCCTCGCCCCGGAAAAGCTGCGGGCCTATCAGCTCAGCACGGCAATGATCGCCGCCGCGGTAAACCGGGCCAACCAGGAGAGCGGCGGTTCTTCGATTGAACTGGCCGAAGCCGAATACATGATCCGCGCCAAAGGCTACCTTGAGGGGATCGATGACCTCAAGCAGATTCCACTGCTGCTTGGCGAAAACGGCACCCCCGTCCTACTCGGCGATGTCGCCGAGATCACCATCGGTCCGCAGATGCGGCGGGGTATTGCCGAACTGGATGGTCAAGGGGAGGTGGTCGGCGGCGTCGTGGTGATGCGCTCCGGGGAGAACGCCCTGGCGGTGATCAACCGGGTCAAGGCCAAACTTGGTGAACTCCGCCCCGGTCTGCCAGCCGGGGTGGAGATTGTCGAGACCTATGACCGTTCCGGAGTGATCGAGCGGGCGGTGGCCAACCTCAAGGAGACGGTGGTGAAAGAGCTCCTGGTGGTGGTGGCGGTCTGCGCCCTGTTTCTTCTCCACCTCCGCTCGGCTCTGGTCATTGCCGTCTGCCTGCCTCTTGGGGTGCTGGCCTCCTTTATCGTCATGGAACGCCAGGGGATCAATGCCAACATCATGTCCCTTGGCGGCATCGCTCTGGCTATCGGGGCGATGGTCGATGCCTCGATCGTCATGGTCGAAAATGTCCACAAACATCTGGAACGGACCGCGATCACCCGGGAGAACCGCTGGCAGATCATCAGCGAGGCCTCGATGGAAGTCGGTCCGCCGCTCTTTTTTGCCCTGTTGATCATTACCGTCAGCTTCCTGCCGGTCTTTACCCTTGAAGCCCAGGAAGGGCGGCTCTTCGCCCCGCTGGCCTTTACCAAAACCTATGCCATGGCAGCTGCTGCCGGCCTGGCGGTGACCCTGGTGCCGGTGCTGATGGGCTATTTTATCCGAGGCAAAATTATCGCCGAGCAGAAAAACCCGTTGAACCGCACCCTGACCGCCCTCTATCGGCCGCTGGTCAATCTCACCCTGCGTTTCCCCAAAACCCTGATTGTGATCGCCCTGCTCGGCACCGCCAGCCTGTGGTATCCCTTGAGCAAAATCGGCTCGGAGTTCATGCCGGATCTTGATGAAGGGGATCTTCTCTACATGCCGACTACCCTGCCGGGGATCTCGCCGGGCAAGGTGACGGAACTGCTGATGCAGACCGACCGGCTGATCCTCTCGGTCCCCGAGGTCAAGCGGGTTTTTGGCAAAGCGGGACGGGCGGAGACCGCCACCGACCCGGCCCCGCTGACCATGCTTGAATCGACCATCCAGCTCCACCCTCGTGAGCAATGGCGGCCGGGAATGACCACCGCCGGCATCATTGCCGAGCTGGATGAGGTAGTCAAACTTCCCGGGGTGACCAATGCCTGGCTGATGCCGATCCGCACCCGGATCGACATGCTCGCCACCGGAATCCGCACCCCACTGGGAATCAAGGTTGCCGGCCCCGATCTGGCGGTGATCGAGACAATCGGCGGGCAACTCGAAGAGGCCATCCGCCATCTGCCGGGGACCTCCTCGGTCTATTCCGAGCGGCCAACCGGCGGCCGCTACCTGGAGATCGACATCGACCGCAGCGCCGCCGCCCGTTATGGCCTGAACATTGCCGATGTCCAGGAGGTGATCCGCACTGCGGTCGGCGGAGTGGCCATCGGCCAGACGATCGAGGGACTTGAACGGTACCCTATCAACCTCCGCTACCCGCGGGACAGTCGAGACTCGGCGGAAAAGCTCCGCCGACTGCCGCTGCCAGCGCCAGGCGGAGTCTGGGTGGCGCTGGAGCAGGTGGCCAGAGTGGAGATGGTCGATGGACCACCGATGATCCGCAGCGAAAATGCCCGGCTGAGTGGCTGGACCTTTGTTGATATCCAGGGCCGTGACCTTGGCGGCTACGTCCGTGAAGCCCAACAGACGGTGCAGCGCCATGTCGACCTGCCGCCGGGCTATTCGCTCAGCTGGTCCGGGCAGTACGAGTATCTCGAGCGGGCTTCGGCCCGGCTGAAGCTGGTCATCCCGCTGACCCTGGCAATCATCCTGATCCTGCTCTACCTGAGCTTTGGCCGGATCGGTGAAACGCTGCTGATCATGCTTACCCTGCCCCTCTCTCTGGTGGGTGGTTTCTGGTATCTGCACTGGCTCGGCTACAACCTGTCAGTGGCCACCGGGGTGGGGTTCATTGCCCTTGCCGGGGTGGCCGCAGAAACCGGGATCATCATGCTGGTCTATCTCGACCAGGCCCTGCAGAAACGTCTCGATAAGGCCCGCGCCGCCGGCAGGCGGCTTCGCCTTGAGGAATTGCGGGAAGCTCTGCTCGAAGGGGCCCTGCTTCGGGTGCGGCCAAAGATCATGACCGTCGGCACGGTGATCGTCGGCCTGCTGCCGATCATGTTCAGCCAGGGCACCGGCGCTGAAGTGATGCGGCGGATCGCCGCGCCGATGCTCGGCGGGATGGTCAGTGCGACCATCCTCACCCTGGTGGTTATCCCGGCGATCTATTTCGTCTGGAAAAGACAAACCCTGTAACCGACCTTTTTCAAGGAGGAGTGACCATGAAAAGAACATTGACAACCATCGCCGTGACCCTGCTCGGCGTTGCCGGTTTGGCCCTGATGCCTGCCGCACCCTCTGCGGCTTCTTCCCATTCCCATGCCACCCATGGCCATGCTGGCCACGATACCGCCCAGATGAACAACAAACGGGTCTCCACCCCGGTGGAAATCATCGCTGTGGCACCGGATGGGACAAGCATCGAGGTTGATCATCCGCCGATCCCCCAACTGGGCTGGCCGGCAATGCAGATGAGCCTTAACCTGGCTGATCCCGCCCTGGCTGAAGGTCTTGCCGCCGGAGACAAGGCAACGGTGGAGATCGAGCAGCTGTCGGCTACCGAATATGTCATCAGCAAAATCAAAAAGGATTAAAATGCGAACTTTTTGCAAAACGTAGATTTTCGTTCAAAATCAAGGCATGCAAAAATTTTACCACAGGCATAGTTGATATTCCGAGGATAAAATTTTGAGCATAACGCCGAGTTTGGGCGAAAAGATTGTTTTGCAAATGGCTCAAACGTTAAGAGAGGCTCAGGATGGACAAGCACAACGGTCAGGGCGGAGAGGACGCCGCCGGTTCGGCCCGTTTTTTGAAAATGATCGTCCGCGACGACCATCTCGGGGTGATCGACAATGCCGACGGCCGCGGTAAACACCAGGGGGTGTGCGGCGACACCGTGGAGACTTTCCTGGTGGTGCACTCCGGCAGGATCAGCACCATCCGTTTTGCCATCAGCGGCTGCATCTACACCCTGGCCTGCGCCAACACCCTGGCCCA
>JAZBOD010000058.1:0-10564 GCA_036350955.1 Desulforhopalus sp.
AATACCCCGAGATAGTACTCCTCGGCATCATTTAATTCATGCAGGGGCAGATAGCGTTTGGCCCCGAAACGGTCGACAAAACGGTCGATCTTGCCGTCACAGTCACAGGTTATGTCGGCGATGATCGCATTGCGGGTCGGCCGCTGGTGGAGACGGTGGATCGGCATCACCGGAAAGAGCTGGTCAATTGCCCAGGAATCGGGCAGGGACTGAAACAGGCTGAAGTTGCAGTAGTAGATATCGGCAAGAACCCGCTCAATTTCGCCGATCTCGGCGGGGGCGTTTTTCATCTCCCGGGCGGTTCGGAGGATCCGGTTGAGGGTGGTCCAGAAGATGTTTTCAGCCAGGGAACGTTCGCGCAGGGTTATTTTCCCGTGGCTGAACAGCTGACGGACCTCATCACGGTAATAGATCGCATCGTTCAGGGTCTCCTGGATATTGCGGATCGACAGACCATTCAGCGATTCGAGCATGTTGCTCAGCTGCGGATGGCAATCGGCAGGCAGTTCAGCCGGCAACGGCCCCGGTTCGTAGACGGTCTTGTCGAGAACATTGAAGAGCAGTACCGAGTAGTAGGCCACCAGCGCCCGGCCGGTTTCGGTAATAATCGTCGGGTGGTCGATCCCCTGTTCATCGAGGGTGGTCATGACCGCCTCGACGATGTCGGTGCAGTACTCGTTCAGCGAGTAGTTACGGCTGCTGAGAAAATTTGACTGGGAACCGTCGTAGTCAACCGCCAGGCCACCGCCAAGATCGAGGTAGGACATCGCCGCCCCTTCCCTGACCAGACCGGCGTAGACCCGGCAGGCCTCGCTCACCGCGGTACGGATCTCGCGGATATTGGAGATCTGCGAGCCAAGGTGATAGTGGACCATCTGCAGGCAGTTGAGCATTTTTTCCTGCTTGAGGAGGTCGATGGCATTGATCAGCTGGGTGGTATTCAGGCCAAAGATTGACCGCTCACCACCGGACTCCGCCCAGTGACCGCCAGCTTGGGTGGAAAGTTTGATCCGCACCCCGAGGACCGGCTTGGCGCCAAGGGCCCGGGAACGTTCGATGATCAACGGCAGCTCACTGGGCATCTCCAGTACCAGGATACACTGAAAACCAAGCTTGACCGCATGGAGGGCGAGATCGACGAACTCCTCGTCCTTGTAGCCGTTACAGATCAGCGGCGCCTCCCGATCGTTCATCATTCCCATCGCGGCGATCAGTTCCGCCTTGCTGCCCGCTTCCAGGCCGTGATGGTAGCGGCCGCCATAATGGATAACCCCGCCAATCACCTGTTTCTGCTGGTTCACCTTGATCGGGTAGGCACCACGGAAATTTCCCCGGTAGCCAAGGCTGTTCATCGCGGCGATAAATGTCTCGTTGAGCTCGCCGATCTGCGCCTCGAGGATATTGTCAATCCGCAACAGTACCGGCATGTCCAGCCCGCGGTCCTTGAGTCCGGCAACGATCTCGGGGATGGAAACCGCCCGCCCTGAGGCCTGTGGTGAAGGCTGGACCAGCATGTCCCCTGCCTCGGAAACCCGAAAGTATCCCCCGCTCCATTCGGCAACCCGGTACAGTTCCGAGGACTTCTCCACCGTCCAGCGCTCGAGTAATTCAGACACGGTACACTCTCCTGTGAAAAAAAAAGCCGGACCGCCCGGGTGATCCAGCAAAAGGTGCATTTTGGCTTGCGGCAGCCGGCTCTGCTCTGACCGGCGATCATCTCTTGCGCTGAGGATACCGGAACAGCGCCGACCAGGTCAAGACTATACCGGGCTGACGCCTGCAACTCAAGGGTGATGATCCTCTCTCCGGGCTGCTGATGCCTTTGCCAGCACCAGGCCGCCGTGTTACCCGGCCATCTGCTCAAGAATCAACTGCAGATCCTCCGGTCGATCGACCCCAAAACCGCGGTAGTCGGTGAGGACCACATATATCGGGATTCCCGCCTCGAGAAAGCGCAGCTGCTCGAGCTTTTCGATCTCTTCCAGTGGACTGGGGGGAAGCCGGGTAAAGGTCTTCAGGGCCGAGAGCCGGTAGGCATAGATGCCGATGTGCAGGAGATAGACGGTATCGGCAGGACTCTTTTCACGGATGCAGGGAATCCTTGCCCGGGAAAAATAGAGGGCGTAGCCCCTGGCGGAGCGAACCACTTTGACCCGGTCAGGATTCTCGGCCTGCTCTGCATCGATTATCCGGGCCAGGGTCGTCACTTGCATCGCCGGATCGGCGAAGGGTTCAACCAGTTTCTGGAGCATCCCGGGGTCGAGCGCCGGTTCGTCGCCCTGAATATTGACGACCACCGCATCCTCTTCTAAACCGAGAGCATTTGCCGCCTCCATGATCCGGTCCGATCCGCTGGGATGGCCGGGATCGGTCATCTGCACCGGCACGGCAAGACTTTTCGCCGCATCGTAAATCCGTTGATCATCGGTGGCCAGCCAGACCTTGTGCAGCAGCGGACAGCTCACCGCCCTTTCGTAAACCCGATAGAACATCGGTTTGCCAAAGATATCGGCAAGGGGTTTTCCAGGAAAACGGTGTGAGGTGTATCTCGCCGGGATAATCCCGTAACAGGGCGGTAATGAGTCCATTTCAATGCGCAGTCAGACCATGAAGTTTATCGATAATATGCTGGCAAACCTGCCGGGTCCCCCCCTGACGAGGGGCGAGAAAGCCCCGAACCTGCTTGAGCACCTCTTCCCGGGAAGCACCGGCTTGGACCGCCGCCAGCAGGGTGGTTACCAGTTCGGTCTCGTCAGCAACCTCCCGTACCAAACCGCAGCTGACGATCTCTCTGCCTACCCAGGCAAAATTGTGCCAGTGACGGCCGATCACCGGTCTCAGGCCAAAGGCCAGGGGTTCGAGAAAATTCTGCCCCCCCAGTTCCACCAGGCTGCCGCCGACAAAGGCGGTATTGGCCAGGGCATAGGCGCCGGCAAGTTCGCCAAAGAGGTCCCAGACAATCACCGTCCCCGGGGAACAGGGCCCCCGGGCCGCCGAGCGCTCCACCGCATTTATCCCCGCCTGGCGGAGCAGGGTCAGCCAGTGCTCGGCTCGTTCGATATGTTTGGGAAAAAGGCCGATAACCACATCGGGCCGCCGGCCAAGAATATCGGCAATCGCCCGGAAAATTTTCTCCTCCTCCTGACGGCGCACCGAACCGAGCAGGACAAAGGGTGCCTGGGCAGGGAGAAGTTTGGCAATGGCAGTATTGGCCGGGGAATTCCCCCCGGGCATCACCCGGTCAAATTTGAGGTTGTTGATCACCTCAACCCGCCCGCTACCGAGGACCTCGGCAAAGCGTGCACCATCCGCCGCAGAGATGGCCCAGACCCGCTCCGGCCCATACTTCCTGAAGAACCGGCGGAAACGGCGATAGGAGGGGTAACTCTTTTTCGACATCCGGCCGTTGATCAGCAATACCGGGACATTCCGCCGTTTGGCGGTCACCAGGAATCCAGGCCAGAGTTCGGTTTCGACAATGATTGCCAGTTTCGGAGAAAAAAGCGTAAAGGCCTTTTCCATCACCTGCGGCGCATCGAAGGGAAAGAAGGCGACGGTGACCTCGAGTCGCGTATCCTGACCGTAGCGTGCCAGCCCCCGATTGAGGCTGTCGATCCCCTGTTGGGTCCCGGAAGTGGCGAGGACGCGAAGTTTTGTCGCCGGTGGCAGAGCCGACTCGAGATGATCGAGGACCATAACGCTGAGCAGCGATTCTCCACCTGATGCCGCCTGGATCCAGATATCAAAAGGTCCGGGCGAAGCCTGCCGCAGAGTCCGCTGCTCCCAACCAAGGCTGACCCGCGGAGAACATTTGAGCAGCGGTATCGCGCCGGCCCAGGCGATATTGTAGAAGAAAAGCAGAAATTTTATCAAAGTGGGTCCACAAGAGACAGAAAGGCCGGAGGACGGCAGACGAACCAGACAGGCCAGTGGGCAGTTGAGCAATTGCCGCGATCCTAGCGTGTTTACGGGATCTTTTCAACCATTTTCCCCGGAGAGTCTGGAAACCAGACACCGATTCACTTGTAGTATTTACTACCAATAAACTATCAAACAACCTCTATTGAACCCGCTTCAGAGCTGTTTACTGTAGACAATAAAGCAGCGGCTTAAATTCCAGGCGGTGCCTGGGTTGATTAGGCCGTCAACAGGGCCCGGAGGGCGGCAAAATGCGACATATCGTGATTTTCATGACACTATTGGTTATGGTTGGATGCTCAGCGGTGGATGTTCGGCAGTACGCCGAGAACACCCCGAAGCTGAGTCTGGCGGAATACTTTTCCGGTAACACCAGAGGCTGGGGAATGGTCCAGGACCGAAAAGGCCGTCTGACCCGCCAGTTCGTGGTGGACATCACCGGAGTAATCGACCAGCAGGGCAACCTGGTCCTCGAGGAGTTCTTTGTCTGGAACGATGGCGAGCGATCATCACGGACCTGGACCATCCGTCCGATTGACGAGCACGCCTTCACCGGTACCGCTGCTGATGTTGTCGGTGAAGCGGCTGGCGAAAGCTACGGCAATGCGCTACACTGGCGCTACAGCCTCGAAGTACCGGTGGACGGAAAATCCTGGCAGATCTTTTTCGATGACTGGATGTTCCTCCAACCCGACGAGGTGCTTATCAACCGCACCGAGATGCGCAAGTTTGGTCTGCGGGTTGGTGAAGTGACCATCGTTTTTCGCAAAGAGCACCACCGGGAGGACTAGCCATGCCTGCCATTCTGTTGCTCGCCACCCTTCTTGCTGTCACCCTTCTCCCGGATCCTGTCTCTGCCGAGAGTGCCGACTATACCGGTCTCCAGCTGCAGGGCCGAGGCGAAGCGCGCTACCTCGGGATGATCAAGGTCTACGACGCTGCCCTCTACAGCCCACCGGGGACACCGGTGGAGCGGATGCTTGACCCGGACATCTCCCGCTGTCTCGATCTCAAATACGCCGTTTCGCTGAAGGTGGATGATTTTATCCGTGGTGCCGATACGGTGCTCGCCCGCCAGTACGACGAGACCGAACTCGATCCTGTCAGGGCGGAGATTGATGCCCTGCACCGCAGCTACCGGGCGGTAGCCAAAGGCGACCGATATGCCCTCTGCTATGATGCCAGCACCAGAGAGACCACGCTCGCCCTCAACCGGCAGGAACTGGTACGGATCACCTCGGCGGATTTCGCCAGAGTCTATTTTGGCATCTGGCTCGGCCCTGAAGCCCCACTAGACGAAAAACTGCGCGACCGCCTGCTGGCAAACCGGAGACAGTAAAGGAATGAGGCCATGAAAAACTTTCTCACAACCTACCAGGAACTGACCGCCGACAACCTCCACCGGCTGGACGAGATCTACAGCGAAAAGATCCATTTCATTGATCCGGCGCACGAAATCCTCGGTCTTGAGCGGTTGCGCAGCTACTTTGCCGGGCTCTACCGGGAGGTACAGAGTATCAGTTTCCAGTTCAATCACCCGGTCAAAGTCGACAATGAGGCCTACCTGCAATGGCTGATGTCGCTGCAGCACCCAAAACTCCAGGGCGGCCGGACAATATCCGTCCCTGGTGCCAGTTATCTGCGCTTTGCCGATAACGGCAAGGTAGACCATCACCGGGATTATTTTGACCTCGGAGCGATGCTCTATGAGCAGCTGCCGCTGCTCGGCACAGTGATCCGCACCCTCAAAAGGAGACTCAGCTCATGAAGATACTGGTAACTGGGGCAACTTCAGGAATCGGCAGGCAACTCGCGGTTGACTATCACCACGAGGGTCATGAAGTCTGGGCCATCGGCCGTAACCCCGAGGCACTCACCGAACTCGGCGGACAGGGACTGCATACCGCCGCGCTTGACCTCACCGACCGGGAGACAAGCCTTGCCTGGTTTGCCACCCTCGATAGCCTTGATCTGGCCATCCTCAACGCCGGGACCTGTGAATATGTCGACATGCCCGAATTTGACAGTGCCCTGGTTGCCCGGGTGATGCGGGCCAACGTCGAATCGCTGGCGATCTCTATCGAGGGAGTTCTGCCCCTGCTGCGCCGGGGCAATCGCCCCCACCTGGTCGGGGTGGGCTCTTCGGCCGCCTACCTGCCCCTGCCCCGGGCCGAGGCCTATGGTGCATCAAAGGCGGCGGTGGCCTATATGCTCGATACCCTTCGCCTGGCCCTCGTCCGGGAAAAGATCTTCGTCAGCCTGGTCTGCCCCGGTTTTGTCCAGACTCCGCTTACCGACCGCAATGACTTCCCGATGCCTTTCCGGGTGACCACCGAGACAGCCAGCATGGCAATCCGCCGCGGCATTGACCGTCGGCAAATGGAGATCCATTTCCCCAAACGCTTCACCTATCTCCTAAAAATCCTCAGCCTTCTGCCCCGCGCCCTGTGGTGCCGACTGGCCCAGAAAATGCGGAGGAACTGAGATGAAAAAGATCGCGATCATCGGTTCGGGGATTGCCGGGCTCAGTTGCGCCTACCGCCTCTACCGCCATTACGACATCGAGATCTTTGAAGCTGCCGAGTATGTCGGGGGGCATACCCACACCGTTGCCGTAGAAAAAGAGGACGAACAGGCGGCGATCGATACCGGGTTTATCGTTTTCAACGACCGGACCTACCCCAATTTCATCCACCTGATGGACGAACTCGGGGTTGCCTGGCAAAAGAGCGAGATGAGCTTTTCGGTACGCAACGATGGCGCCGGGTTGGAGTACAACGGCGGTGACCTGAACGGCCTGTTCGCCCAGCGGAGCAACCTCCTTCGCCCACGGTTCTGGCGACTGCTGGCCGATATCACCCGCTTTAACCGTGAGGTTCGCCGCGAAAGGGAAGGCAGCAACGACCAGACCATCGGGGAATATCTGCAGCGGCATCGATATTCCGCGCAGTTTCGGGAAAACTACCTGCTGCCGATGATTTCGGCGATCTGGTCGATGGGGCTTGACCGCTGCGAGGATTTTCCTTTAAGCTTTTTTGCCCGTTTTTTTGACAACCACGGCCTGCTCGACCTGACCAACCGGCCCCAATGGTACACTATCTGCGGTGGTTCAAGCAGCTATATCGCGCCATTGACCGCCGGTTTTGCCGACAAGATCCACCTGGGCAGTCCGGTCCTCCGGGTAACCCGCAGCGAAACGGGAGTTGAGGTCGTCACCGCAGCGGCCAGCCAACTCTTTGACCAGGTGGTCTTTGCCTGCCACGGCGATCAGGCCCTCGCCCTGCTGAACAGCCCGACCCGCCAGGAAGAACAGGTGCTCAGCGCTTTTCGCTGCACCGACAACGAGGTGATCCTCCACACCGACACCTCCCTGCTACCAACCCGACAGCGTGCCTGGGCCAGTTGGAACTACCGGATTGCCGGCCGCGAGACCACGACCCTGACCTACAACATGAACATTCTCCAGCGACTGGAGAAAAAGCATACCTACCTGGTCACCCTGAACCAGGATATCGACCACCATCAGGTGCTGGCCAGGTTTTCCTACCGCCACCCGCTCTACACCACCGCCGCCATCGCTGCCCAGGAGGAGTGGGCAACCATTTCCGGCGTTGACCGGCTCCATTTCTGTGGTGCCTACTGGTTTAACGGCTTCCACGAAGACGGTGTCCGCAGCGGGCTGCGGGTAGCGGCGATGCTCAAGGAGGCGCGATGAACTCTGCCCTCTATGTCGGATCGATCGCCCACCGGCGGCATATTCCCCGGGAACACCGTTTTCAGTACCCCTTTTTCATGTGGTTTCTGGCGCTAGATCAGCTGAACCGGCTGCCCGAGCTGGGAAGATGGTTCTCAACAACTTCCTGGGCACTCTGCCGCTTCCGGCGAAACGATTATCTTGGCGACCCGGCCATACCCCTGGCCGATGCAGTCCGCACGAGGATGGCGGAACTCACCGGCCGACCGGTGACCGGCGAAGTCTTCGGCCTGCTCAACCTGAGCAACCTCGGTCTCTACTTCAGCCCGGTGAACTTCTACTACGGCTATGATGGGCATGGCCAGCTCAGCCACTTTCTCGCCGAGGTCTCCAATATCCCCTGGAATGAACGGCACCAGTACGCCCACTTTCTCGGAGATGGCGCAAGAGAGCCAAAGCACGCCAAAGAGTTCCACGTCTCGCCATTCAATCCCATCGATCAGCGCTACGCCTGGCATATCGAGGAGCCTGGGCAATCCCTGGCCGTCAGCCTCGATGTCGAGGATCACCGCGGGCGAATCTTCGAGGCCAGGTTGCACCTGCACCGCCAGCCGCTGACCCGGAGAACTGTGCGGCACCAGCTTCTTCGCAAGCCGGTGCTGACAGCCTTTATCGTCGCCGGAATTTACTACCAGGCCAGCCGTCTTTTTCTGAAAAAAGTGCCGTATATTCCGCATCCCAAGGAGGTCTCATGAACAGCGTGACCAGTGAAGAACGATACCCAACCAGCGCAGAAACCCCTTCGCTGATCGACCGGATGGCCAGAGAACTGGTTCTGAAAATGATGGCCGGAATCCGTCATGGCCGGCTGCTGGTGAGTGATAGCGCGGGGGATCACAGCTTCGGCGATCAGCGGAAGGAGGCGGTTCGTCTGGTTGTCCACCATCCGGGTTTCTATCGCAAAGTGCTCTTCGGCGGCTCGATCGGTGCCGGGGAAGCCTACATTGAGGGCCTCTGGGCCAGCGATGATCTTACCGGCCTGGCCCGGATTATGGTACGCAACATGGCGCTGCTCGACCGGATGGAACGGGGCTTCGCCTGGTTGCTCCGCCCGGTACAACTTGGCCAGCACCTGCTGCGCAGCAACAGCCGCGGGAAAGCCAGGCGCAACATTCTTGCCCATTACGATCTGGGCAACGAGATGTACCGCAGTTTTCTCGATCCGACGATGATGTACTCCTCGGCGATCTACCCCAGCCGGGAGAGCCGTTTGGAGGAGGCGGCAGTGCATAAACTCGAGGTCATTTGCCGCAAACTTGACCTGCAGCCCGGCGACCGGGTTATCGAGATCGGTTCCGGCTGGGGCGGCTTTGCCATCCACGCTGCAGCACATTACGGCTGTCATGTGACGACCACCACGATCTCCCCCGCCCAGTACCAAGAGGCCGAGAAAAGGGTTGCCGCTGCAGGTCTTAAGGAACGGATCTCTCTATTACAAAGCGATTACCGCGATCTTACCGGTCGCTACGACAAGCTGGTGAGCATCGAAATGATCGAAGCGGTCGGACACCGTTATCTCCCGGCCTTTTTCCAGAAATGTGGCGAACTGCTCGAAGAGCATGGGACTATGCTGCTTCAGGCGATTACCATCCGCGACCAGAAATACCAGCAGTACACGCGCTCGGTGGATTTTATCCAAACCCACATCTTCCCCGGCGGCTGTTTACCCTCCAACCAGCGGATGGTTGAACTGCTGGCCGGCAAAACCGACCTGGTAGTCCGCCACATTGAAGATTTCGGTTACGATTACGCCCGGACTCTCCGCCACTGGCGGGAACGATTTCTTGCGGCGATGCCGTCATTGAAAAGGCAGGGATATGATGAAACTTTCCGGCGGCTCTGGGAATTTTATCTCTGCTATTGTGAAGGGGGGTTCCGGGAAAGGGCGATCAGCGTCGTCCATCTGCTCGCCACCCGGCCGGGACATCGCGGGCAGGGGTGGCGGCAATGAACCCGGTGCTGAACATCGCCCTCTACCAGGCGATCTGGTTTGCCTGCGTTCTGGGGGGGACGGTTGGTGCCCTCGGCTCACTGGTGCCACTCCTCCTTCATCTCTGGCTGAGTGACCGGCGCCGGGCCGACCTGCAGATGATGGCAATCCTCCTCGTTGCCGGCCTGGTGATCGACGGTAGCCTGCAGCTGAGCGGATTTTTCCGGTTTACTGCCACGGCACTGCCCATTCCGCTCTGGTTGGCGGTGATCTGGCTGGCCCTGGCCACCCTGCCCCACCATAGCCTAGCGTGGATGAAGGGTCGGCCGCTGCTCAGTGCCGCCTTGGGAGCCATCGGCGGGCCCCTAGCCTACTGGGCCGGCGTAC
The DNA here is from genome assembly GCA_036350955.1 of Desulforhopalus sp. Classification (GTDB taxonomy): domain Bacteria; phylum Desulfobacterota; class Desulfobulbia; order Desulfobulbales; family Desulfocapsaceae; genus Desulforhopalus_A. Next base: position 9,990 of record JAZBOD010000058.1, read on the forward strand.
GGCTGGATGCCGCGGCCTTTTCCTGGCCCCTGCTGCCCTCCCTGCTGCTGCTTGCGGTGATCTGGGCAGTGCTCTGGCCGGCGGTAATGTTTTTTGCCGGGAAACTGTCCCCTAGATCATCAGCTGCCACTCCGGAGCAGAGGTAAAGCTTTACTCCTTTCTGGCGATGATTATACTGGCGCATACGAAAATGACAGAACACGCTACCATTCATGGCGAAAATGCATCACCGTGAAGCTCCGCTCCGCAACCAGCACCACATCAGGAATCCTGTAGAGCGCACCAGTGCAAGGTGGTGCGTATGACGCACCCTACAAAAGCGCGTTTCCGGCAAAACCGGGTGGTGATCGCCAGGCCAATTTCGTTTTAACAAAACCCACTTTGACCGGTCATCGGGGAAATCCCTTAACGTAGGGTGCGCACCACGCACCGGCCAGCACCACACCAGGAACAATCCAGCGCATTTTCACCGGGGAGGAATCGATGAGCAATAAGAAACCACGAAAGGGGGCAGGCAGGACCGCGGCGAAGCTCAAAAAGGGTCAAACCGCCAAGGAGAACGGCCATGAGCCCTG
>JAZBOD010000059.1:0-5143 GCA_036350955.1 Desulforhopalus sp.
ATTGCCGGGGATGATCATGGTGTTGTTGGTTTTAGCCAGCTTGCCGAACTCGATCAGGTACTGTTTGGCAACTTCAAGGTTGGCGGCATCCCGCCCGCCCGGACCGGAAACCGCTTCGGCCACCCGGCGAATCCCCTCGGCGGTGGCCTCTGCCACTTTGAGAATCTGCATGGCCCGGCCTTCGGCTTCGTTGATCAGTTTGATCTTCTCCCCCTCGGAGAGAAAAATCGCCTCGCCCCGGTCACCTTCAGCCCGATTGAGGGTTGCCTGTTTTTCCCCTTCCGAACGGGCGATCTCCGCCCGCTTCTCCCGTTCAGCCTTCATCTGTTTTTCCATTGCCTCAAGGACGGTCCGGGGAGGCTTTATATCTTTGATTTCATAACGCAAAACCTTGACACCCCAGTTGGCGGCCGCCTCATCGAGAGCGAGCACCACCTGGCCGTTGAGGGTCTCCCGGGCCTCGAAGGCGCTGTCGAGAGTGATCTTGCCAATCGCCGAACGGAGGCTGGTCTGGGCCAGTTGCGCCGCGGCATAGCGGTAGTCTTCAATGCCGTAGGCGGTCATTTTTGCATCGACCACCTGCAGGTAGAGAATGCCATCGACCTCCAGAGTGACGTTGTCAGCAGTGATACAGGTCTGTGCCGGAGTATCGATCGGTTCCTCTTTGAGGTTTCTCCGGTAGGCAACCTTGTCAAGAAAGGGCATCAGGATATGAAAACCGGCGGAAAGTGTCGTGCGGTATTTGCCAAGACGCTCGACCACGAATTCGGAGCGCTGCGGCACCACCACCGCGGTCTTGACCAGAACCACCACGACAAAGATCAGGATCACCCCGATTGCTATCAGATTTTCTTCCATCGCCTTCCTCTCTCAGACCTTCTCGACGTAGACGACCAGGCCTTTTTGGCGGACTATCGTAACAATTTCGCCCTCGTCAATCGGTTCGTCGGCCGTCGCCCGCCAGAAACTGCCGGCATATTTGATCCTCCCCTCGGCCGGTGGGGCAATGGTTCCGGTGACCACACCACGGTCGCCGGGAACAGCTCCGGCGACATCCGGCTCGCTCTCCTCATCTTCGGCGGGTAAAAGACGCTGCTGCAGGCGCTTGCGCAGCAGCAGCAGGGAACCAACTGATGCACCGATGAAGATCACCAGCTGCCAGGCGATCGGGATCGGAAAAAGCCAGGCAACCACCGCGGTAAGCAGCGCGGCAACCGCAAAAAAGAACATGATAAAACCCGGTAGAGCAAATTCGAGGAAAAACAGAATCACCCCGATAATCAGCCAGTACAGCGCTGGATGCACAAACCCCATAACTCCCCTCTCTGCCCGGATTGGGCTAACACCGCATCACGCTCCTCACCCAGCCAGCCCCGCTTTACACCCCACCCTCCGTCCGGGTAAAAAGGCGATGGTAGACAATACCAGCAAGGACGATAAACATCGGCCAGGTCCAGATCAAGCCAACCCCGAGGGGAATCGCCGAGAGGGCCATGATCACCCCTATCACCACAAAGAGCGCGGCAATCTTCCACCAGACACGGTGGACAGCTTTTCTCGAAGCCTCCATCGCCTCCCAGGGAGAGAGCCCCTTGTCGATAATCAACGGCAGGGTCATGGCGTAACCCACCGACAGATAGATGCCCGGCAAGATCAAAAGGAGAAAACCGATACTGATCAGGATGGTCTGGAGGATGGTGGCAACCGCAATCTTGCCGGCAAAAGAAAAACCGCTGAATACCATTCGCCAGGAGACCGTATCGCCAACCGCCTGGTTGATCCCTATCCGGAGCAGACCGGCGGTGAATATCATCACCACCACCTGCACCAGGGTCTGGAATACCAGTTCAAAGAGGGAAAAGCCTCCGGCTGCTTCAGCCGTTCCAGCCGGAAAGAACAGGTAGGTACCTGCTCCAGCCAGGGCGAAAGTGATCAGGTACATTACGGCACTTCCAGCCAATATCGCCCCTTTGACCCCGTCACTGCGGCGCCAGGCTTCACCAAGCAGTTCGACGATACCCCATGCCGGTGCGGCCGTGCCGGGACGAGACTCATCGGTTGACTCAGCAGAGGAAAAACCGGCTACCGGTTCGGGTTGTTGTACGGGGGCAGGCTGTTCGATCGGGGCAGGCTGCTCGACCGAGGCAGGCTGTTCAGCAGGTTGCTCCGGCTCCGGCTCTTCAAGCTTTGCCGCTCCCTGTTCAACACCCTGCGGAGCAGGCGTTTCACCGCTCTGACGCCATTCGCTGGACAACTGGGCCGATTCCGTTTCGGCACCTGCCATCCCGGCTGTCGGCTGAGCTATGGTTTCTGAAGACTCACCAGTCTCTTCAACCGTAAACCCCTCTGGTTCTCCGGCATCTCCCGCAGCGCCTGCGACGTCCTCTTTTTTCTCCAACTCAAGGGGATGGCTCTCCGGCAAAGCGGCAGCCTCCCCGCTGGACGCAGTCTGGTCAGCGCCATCCCCTGTCGGTACAGCGACAATCGGTACGCCTGTCGGCTCAACCACCGCCTCAAGCACTTCTTCAGGCAGGGCTACCCCAGCTGGATCACTATCCGCTTCTTCCGCAACAAAGATGCCATGACATTTGGGGCAGCGCACCTTACGGCCGAGATGTTCATCGGCCAGGGCGCCCCGTACTCCGCAGAGGGGACAGACTCTTTTCATCGAAGCCTCCGATCGCCGGCGACCGCCTCATCTCTTCCTGATACCGGAAAAAGGGGGTCGGCAGAGCTTGAGTTATTCCATCAGATCCTGCATCGTCCCCCGGAAGGGGAACGGCTGAATCACATAAAACGTTTGAAGTAAAACGATACTTCTCGTATTATATCTAAATCGGCTTGAAAACCAAATTATTTTAAATCGCTAGGATAACAGGGCCATCATGGATATCATTGTCATTGTCGCAATGGCCAGCAACCGGGTCATCGGCCGAAACAATCAACTGCCTTGGCACATCCCCGCCGAGTTGCGCCTTTTCAAACAAACCACCATGGGGCACCCGATGATCATGGGCAGGCGCACCTTCGAAGCGATAGGCAAGCCTCTGCCTGGCCGCCGCCATATCGTCCTCAGCCGCAACACCGCGTTCTCCCCGCCGGGGGTGGAGTTGGCCCGTTCCCTCGACGAGGCACTGGAACTCTGTGCGGGAGCCGAAAAGGTCTTTATTATCGGCGGTGCTCAGATATTCGCCCAGTGCTATGCTCTCGCCACCTCCATCATTCTCACCCTTATTCCTTTTGCAGTTGATGGTGACGTTCTGCTTCCCGCCTTTTCCGAGGAGATCTTTACCGAGACAGAGCGCAGGGAGTACCGAGATGACCCGCAACCCTTTACCGTCGTGACCTATCGCCGGCGCACCCCACCGTCCCGGCAGGCCGACAGAAAACAAGCTGGAGGTCATGGTGGAGAGTAGCGTGCCGATTTCCTGCTACCTCCCGGAAAAACGGCAGGGTTTAGTGGTGATCATTACCGGTGACGGCAAGGGCAAAACCACCTCGGCCCTGGGGATGGCGCTCCGCGGCTGCGGCCACCAGAAACGGACCACCATCGTCCAGTTTATGAAGGGCGACCTCTACTCCGGAGAGTGGGAAGGGGTCAACCAGCTGGCACCGCTGGTAAAACTCTACCACACCGGTAAAGGGTTCTGTGGGATTCAGGGCAACCCCTACCCGCAGACGGAACACCGCCAGAATGCCCAGGCTGCCCTGCTTCTGGTGACCGACATCATCACCGGTGCAGGTTGTGATATCCTGATCCTCGACGAGATCAACAATGCCCTGCACCTCAACCTGGTCGATCTTGACCAGGTCAAACAGCTGCTCGCCCTCCGCCCCGAGCCAATGCACCTCATCCTTACCGGGAGAAGCGCTCATCCAGAGCTGATCGAACTGGCTGATACGGTCAGTGAGGTTCGCGAGATAAAGCACGCCTATCGCCGTGGTATTGAACCGCAACCCGGCATTGACTACTAAGCCTTGGTAAGGCAAGAGTTATGAACCTGGAGTGGGTATTTCCTTATCGCTCCTAAGCCCACCGCCACGGGGAATATGCAGCAACTCTCTGCAAAATTCACTTTTTTCTACAAGTATCTTGTTTTACTCGGATGGGTCGTCGGTTTTGCCTGGGCCGGCCGTACCATTCTTTTTTCACCACCGTACTTTACCGGTCAATGGTTGCCGTATGCAGGGATCTGGGTGTTGGTCGCCGTAATGCTGATCCTCCTCACCGGGTCAATCAAAAGTGTCCGGCTCGACCACCAGGCGAGAAGGATTGAAGTCTCCAATTTTCTCAAAACAACATCCATCGACTACCGGGAGATTGCAGCAGTTGACGGGTCGGCTTTACTCAGCCCAAAGCTGGTATGGTTCGACCTGAAAAGCGATTCGATGTTTGGCAAAAGAATCTGCTTTATGCCTGTTCATCGCTGGACCGGCCTGGGCATCGGCAAGCACCCGCTGATCTACGAACTCCGCAGCCACCTGGGTCTTGATCAACCGGCAGCCTAAGCCCTTGCAAGAAACACCTCCGGCCCAGAACCTTTTTGTCAGTACCAGAAAGACTAGTCGCCGCTCAGCACCTCCAGGCTGACCAGGATCTCCACATCCTTGCCAACCACGCCCATTTCGTAGAACTTGCCAGTGCCAACCTGGTGGGCGAGCCTATCGATAGTCACCGTACCGTTGAAGCCAGCAACTTTTTTGCCTTTGGCGGTGGGGTGATCCTTTACCCCGACCAGGGTAAGGGGCAGGAGCAGATCATACTCCACCCCTTTGACCGTGAATTTACCGGCGACTTCGTAGTGGTTGTCACCGAGGTCGGTGATCTGCTGCGACACGAAGGTCATGGTCGGATGCTTGGCGGCATCAAAGAAATCGGCGGACTGCAGATGCTTGTCCCGCTTGGGGATGTTGGTATCCACCGATGCGGTTTTAATTTCAAAGAAAAACCGGCTCCCTGCAAGATCAGCAGGGTCAAAGACAATCTCTCCGGAGTACTCGTTAAAATGGCCACGGATCTGAGAAAAGATATGGTCCACGGTGAAATAGAAGTTGGAATGGGCCGTGTCCAGTTCCCAACTCCGCACCGCAGCCGACAGATTCTGGAGTGACGCAACGACAAACAGTACGGCCAGGGTCAGAA
>JAZBOD010000060.1:0-12715 GCA_036350955.1 Desulforhopalus sp.
CTGGGAGAAGGCAGAGGGTGCGGGGCATCCGGCGGTGGCCCAGACCAGTCACAATCTCGCCACCCTCTATATTGCCTCCGGCCGCTATCAGGAGGCCGAACCGCTGCTCTTTGCCGCACGAAAAATCCTCGAACAGAGCGGCGACCGCCAGCATCTGGCGGTGATTTTTGAGACCCTGGCGATGCTCTACCACCGCAGCGGCAGGCCAGGAGAAGGCAACGAATTCGCCGCCCGGGCCCACCGGCTCAAAGAGGGGCAGGAGAAAACCCGATGAACATTCTGGGCATCAGCGGCAGCCTGCGCAGCGGCTCCTACAATACCCGACTCCTCTATACCGCGATGGAACTCCTCCCCTCCGGGACGGTACTGACCCTGGCTGACTGTGCGGCAATCCCCCTCTACAACAAGGACCTCGACGCTGCCGACAAGCCGCCGGCAGTCCTTGCCCTCAGCCGGGCGATCAGCGCAGCCGACGGCCTGCTCATTGCCACCCCGGAGTACAACCACAGCTTTTCCGGGGTCCTGAAGAACACCATCGACTGGGTTTCCCGGCCGGCCAGCAGGTCGGTGCTGGCCAACAAACCAACAGCGATTGTCAGCGCCGCCAAAGGCCATGTCGGTGGCGCCCGGGCCCAGGCCCACCTCCGCCAGGTCCTTGCCTCGACCCTTACTCCGGTGCTCAACGCTCCGCCGTTGCTGGTTCCGGCGGCCCAGGAAAAATTCCCCGCCGAAGGGCCAGTAAACGATGGCGAAACCCGCCGCCGCCTGGAGCGCTATCTCCTCGATTTTGTCGACTGGCTGCACCGTGTGGCCTGAAAAGCAACCACCCTCAGCCGGAAGAGGCACAGAGGGCTGCCAGGCGGGCACAGCCCTCGGAGCTGGGGTCAAGGCACTGTAGACGGCGGGCCTCTCGCTGTGCGGCCCGGGTGCAGCCCGGGTCATTCAGCAGGGCGGTGATTGCTTCGTGCAGTGACAGGGCCCGGCAGGCGCCACGGGGGATGACCCTCGCCACCCCGAGATGCTCTGCCCGGCTGGCCACGCCAAACTGGTCCCGGCCCCAGGGGATCAGCAACAGCGGTACCCCCTGGCCGAGAGCCTTCAGTACCAGACCGTGCCCGGCATTGCTGATCACCAGGCGGCAATGGACCAGGACCTGGCGATGCGGCAGGTAGCCGGTCACCAGCATGTTGGCCGGCAGTCGGCCAACCGCCGGGACGGTGCCACGGCCGGGAAGAGTTGCCAGCACCCGGACCGGCAGGGTGGCCGCAGCAGCGGCGACCGCCTCGACCAGGGCGAGATCGCCCTTCTGAGGTGAGGTGCTCAGGGAGAGCAGCAGCCAGGGCGGACCGGGCTGGCGGAGTTGCTCAGGTATTGGCACCGGCCATTCCCAGAACAGTGGACCAATGTGCCACTGGTTGCCTGGCAGGGGATGGGCGGGTTGATCAAAGTCCAAAGAGGTTGCATGGAGAACAAGATCGGCACGCTGTAAGGGCGGCAAAAGCCAGTGCTGATAGAGTGCCGCACCGAGGGGGGAAAAATCAGCCTCCGGGAAGGAGCGGTCCCGGCCGCCAAAGGAGCAGCCCGGGTTGACACAGCACCACGGCAGGTCCAGGGCATCAGCCACCTCTTCGGCCAGGTACTGGCAGAACAGCGAGGAGATGATCAGAGACGGCCGCCAGCCGTGGAGCGCCTCGAGCAGCCAGGGCCGGCAAGCCCTGGCCCAGCCGGCCAGCGGATTGGCCGAGGTCGGGCCGATACCTTCTCCGCTGCGCAGCAGATCACCAAGGTGGGGATCCAGCCACTCTCCGAGGGTCCGTCCTGAGGGCGGGCAGATCGGCGAAAGGCCGGCGGAACGGGCGGCCTCGGCAGTGCCCGGGTCGGCAACCAGCAGCACCTCGTGGCCACGATCTCGCCAGGCGATTGCCAGGCGAAGCAGCGGCGGCCAGTCGCCACCGGCCGCAGAGCTGAGAATAGCCAGCAGATTACTCAAGGAGTGCCTCCCGCTGATTTTGGCCCGGCACCTTGTCTGTCCATTGGCTCTTCACCCACACCCTACGGTTTGTCAATACGTCCAGCTTTTCCAGATCCCCGGCGGCAAAGATCATGACCGACCCCCAGCCCATCCTGACCGATTCGCTCCTCAGTGAGATCCTTCTCCGGCTTGGCCTGCCGGACAAACCGCTGCCGGCTGATCTGGCCGGTCTGCAAAAAATCTACGGCGCCTGGTGCCAGCGGGTCCCCTTTGACAATATCCGCAAGCGGATCCATCTCGCCGACGACCGGGCGGCGCTCCTGCCGGGGGCCGACCCGGTGGACTTTTTCCGGGGCTGGCTCGATTTCGGCTGTGGCGGCACCTGCTGGGCCGGCGCCGATGCCCTCTATACCCTGCTGCGCACCCTTGGTTTCACCGCCTACCGGACGATTGCCACCATGCAGGTCTCAACCAGGCCGCCGCCCAACCACGGCAGCGTGGTGGCCGTCTGTGCCGGCCAACCCTATCTGGTCGACAGTTCGATGCTCCATCAGGCACCGTTGCTGATCAACCAGCAACAGGAAGTGGCTCTCCCCCACCCCGCCTGGGGCTTGAGGGGCTTTCCGCAGGACGGGGAGTGGTGGCTGCACTGGCGGCCACTGCACCGGCTCAGTGGCTGTTTCTGCCAGATTAACCGGATTGGTGCCTCCCGGGCGACCTTTATCGACTTCAACGAGCGGACGAGAAAGAGCGGCCCCTTCAACCACTCCCTCTATCTCAGGATCAACCGTGGTGACGCGGTAGTCGGGGTGGCGGAGGGGCACCGGCTCCGGCTAGACCAGGACGGCGTTCAACGCCTCCCTTTGATAAAAACCGAACAGGACCGGTTGCTGAGCGAGGAATTCGGTATCGACCCGCAGCTCGTCGCCCGGATCCCACCGCCTCCTACTGGTCAAGATCGATTTTGAGGATCTTGCTGCCGGGTATGAGTTGATCGCCCTTCTTGGCATGGATTGAGGTGACAATCCCGGCCATCTCCGCCAGGATCGGCGTCTGCATCTTCATCGCCTCCATCACCGCGACCCGGTCGCCAACCAGCACCTCCTGCCCTTCAGCCACCGAGATTTCGGCAACCGTGCCATTAAATGGTGAGCGGACATCGCCTGCTCTGGCCAGGTCGATGATCTCTTCCTTGCTCATCACCGCATCCTTATCCACCGGTCCCGTGGTCCGCTCCGGGCTGAAATTGAAGATGGTCTGGTGGTGATCGACCATCAGGTAGACCGCGGTCTGGCCTGAATCATTGACAATCGAGGGGCCAATTTCGATCAGGTGTTCCTTGCCCTGGAAATCGCGAAAGGCCAGTCTCTCACCGATGGGGAAAGAACCCTGGCGAAAAAAGATCGCCGGTGGCAGAACGTAGACCTGACCATACTTCTCCTCGAATTTAAAGAACTCAACGGCATCGGCGGGGTGCTGCAGGTAGAGGACCAGCTGCTCATCGGTGGGTTCCACCCCCAGCTGTTCGGCGAGATGATAGCGTTCCAGGGCCAGGTCCATATCCTTGATCGTCTCAACCCCGCCCTCTTCTTCAAGCAGCCGCCGCCAGTCATCGCCGAGAACCTTGGCATAGATCCACTCGTCCGGCAGGAAGAAGGGAAATGGACCGTATTTGCCAAGGAGCAGATTGCGCAGATCGCCGGAAGGCGTGCCATAGCGCTCCCCGGTCAAGACGTTGCTCACCGCGGTCGTCCAGAGGATCTGGGAGCCAGGGGTCACCGACCAGTAGTTGCCCAACTCCTGTTGTACTCTCGGCAGCTCCCGGTGGAGAATATCCGGCATCCGGTCAAGAAAGTCGCCCTTGACCGCCTGCTCCAGGCTTGAACCCATGGCACCGCCGGGCAGTTTGTGGATCTGCACGGTGGGCTGGAAGCCCTTGATCTGTGATTCGAACTGGGCGTAGTGCTGCCGCTCGTCACGGATGGCCTCGGAGGTGGCAATCACCGCCTCCTCATTCAGCCCCACCGGTTCATAACCGTATTCGCGCAGGGTCTGGACCACGGTGAGGACCGGCGGCGGCCCATAAAAGCCGGTAAAGGCGAAGTCGCCGGCGTCAACGATAGTCGCGCCGTGGCGCACTGCCTCGACAATCCGGCCGATTTCGTTGCCGTCGGTGTTGTGGCCATGGTAATGGATCGGCACTTCAGGCAGCCGTTGTTTGAGGGCATCGACCAGTTCGCCGATCCTCCTGGGGGTGCCCAGACCGCCATGGTTTTTGATACAGAGGGTGACATCCCGGCCGGTAACCGCGAGAATCTCTTCCGCCTTACTGAGATAAAAATCGTTGGTATGCTCAGGCCCGGTGGAAAAACAGAGGCAGGGCTCGTTGAGCTTTCCCGCCGCCGCCACCTCCTCGAAGACCGCAACCATGTTCGGGACATGGTTGAGAAAATCAAAGGTCCGCCAGACATCGACATATCTGGCAAACTCACGGACGGTAAAACGGATAACGTTCTGGGGATAGGGCCGGTAGCCGAACAGATTGGCCCCCCGGCAGAGGGTTTGAAACATGGTGTTCGGCATCAACTCCCGCAGCTTGGTCAGTTTGACAAAGGGGTTGACCTGCTTGCGCAGCAGGTCAACGTGAATCGACGCACCGCCGGTAATCTCTAAAGAGAAGTAGCCGGCTGCCTCCCTCCCCGGGGCGGCCAGCAGATCGGTATGCAGGAGGATCCGGTTTTTGAAATCGGACTGGGACTGATCCCGGGCGGTATTGGTAATGTAATAGCCTCTGGCCTGGCGCAGGGTGTCGACGATCTGCCCGGCCGGGGTGCCTTGTGGTATTCTGCTCATGGCTGTTTTCCCTCAGCTCTGGTCTGTGCTTTTTTATGATGCGGCCTGCCACTGCCCTATCTGGCGAAAGTGTTCTCCCTACGGTACTGCAGTTCGGCAATGAACCTCGCCAGTTTACCCACTTCACTGGGGTCTTCATCGTAATGAAAGATGTGCGGGTGAGTCTCGATGTACGAGGTGTTGAAATCACCGCTGACAAAATCCTTTTCATTGGCGATATTGAGGTAAAACGGGATAGTGGTCTTTGGCCCGCGGATCGCGAAATTCAAGAGGCTGCGCTTGAGTCGGTCCACCGTCTCTTCCCAGGTAAACCCGTGGACGGTAAGCTTGACCAGCAGCGAATCGTAGACCTCGGGAATGATATAGCCCTGATAGACAAAGCCATCGAGACGGACCCCGAAACCGCCGGTGGAACGATAGACGTGAACCTTTTTCCCCCCTTCGGGCATAAAGTCATTCTTGGGGTCCTCGGCGTTGACCCGAACTTCGATGGCATGACCGCGAATCAGGACATCCTCCTGGTCAAAGGATAACGGCCGACCAAAGGCGATATTGATCTGGTTGCGGACGATATCGATGCCAGTGATCATCTCGGTTACCGTATGCTCGACCTGCAGACGGGTATTGATTTCCATGAAATAGTAGTTTTCCTCGGCGTCGATGAGAAACTCCACCGTTCCGGCATTGAGGTACCCGGCAGCCTTGGCGGCCCGCACCGCGGTCTGGCAGATCTCGTCGATGAGCCGGGCATTGTTGATCATCGACGGGGCAATCTCGATCAGTTTCTGATTCCGGCGCTGGATTGAGCAGTCCCGGGTACCGAGATGGATGGTTTTGCCAAAACTGTCGGCGAGAATCTGCACTTCGACATGTTTGGGATTGATCACCACTTTCTCAAGGTAGACCGAATCGTCATTGAAGGCAGCCAGGGCCTCGGCCCGGGCAAGGGGGATCTGCTCGACCAGCTGCTTTTCCGACTCGATCCGCCGGATTCCACGCCCACCGCCACCGGAGGTTGCCTTGAGCATCAGCGGATAGCCGTAGCTGGCACCAAAGGCAACGGCTTCGGCCACCCCTTCTCGCCCCTGCTTGAGGTTTGCACTTCCCGGAACCATCGGTATCCCCGCCTCGGCCATGATTCTCCTGGCCACGACCTTGTTGCCGAGATTGGCAATAATCTCCGAGGTGGGACCGATAAAGACGATTTCCGCTGCCTCACAGGCTTTGGCAAAAAAGGGATTCTCCGATAAAAAGCCGTAACCGGGATGGATGGCGCAGCACCCGGAGTGCCTGGCCGCACGGATGATCTTGTCGATATCCAGATAATCACATCTGGGGCCCGGCCCAAGGAGAATGGCCTCGTCGGCAATGCGGATATGCCTGGACATTTCATCGGGCGCTTCATAGACCGCCACGGCTTCATAGCCCATCTCCTGCACGGCACGGATGAGCCGAATGGCAATTTCGCCACGGTTGGCAATCAGGATCTTCGCTTTCAAATCACTCCTCCAACATAGTGGATTATTCCGTTAGATCGGGGCAAATGGCCTGCTCAACCCCCTGCCAGGATCAATTAAAGAGCAGAATTTAATAAATGCTGCTGAACATTTCAATCAATTTTGCTTTATGAAAAAACTTTCCTCCCCCCCGCGACACCTTCCCCCGCACCACTTGGAAAGTGGTGACATTTCGCATAGCTTTTGCAATAGATTGCGATATCAGGTATTAATTCTGCGAAGAGATTCCCAGCAACCTGAAACAGGCCAAAGGTACCGGTGATACTGTTTCCCTCATCTGCTCTCTTTCATTGGAGGCCACGGATGCCGATAATTACCATTTCGCGAGGAAGTTACTACCATGGCAAGGCAATTGCCGAAAAACTGGCGGCTAAACTTGGCTACACCTGTCTTTCCCGGGACGAGATTATTGCCGATCTCGATGAGTTTCATCTTCCCGAGATCAAGCTGGTCCGCTGTCTTGACGATACCTTCTCGGTACTCGAACGCTTTCCCCACGGCAAACAACGGTTCGTCACCGCCATCCGCGCCGCCCTGCTCGAACAGTTTGTCCAGGGCAAGGTTGTCTACCATGGCCTGGTCGGCCAATATTTTTTAAGAAACATTTCACATGTATTGAAAATTCGGATAATTGCCGATACCGAGCGGCGGATAGCCGACGAGATGGCCCGGGAAAATGTCTCGGCCGAACAGGCGCGGTTCGTCCTCAAAAAAGACGACGAAGAGCGGCGGAAATGGGCGATGTTCCTCTACGGCGTCGACATACTCAATGCCGACAACTACAACATGGTCATCAGGGTCGGTCATATGGCGGAGGACGATGCGGTCGATATCCTGGCCAATGCCGTTCAGCTTCCCGCCTTCCAGGAGACTGCTGAATCGCAGGCACTCCTCGAGGATGAGGCGCTGGCGGCGCGGGTCAGCTACAGACTGTTTGACTTTCCCCATGCGACAACCACCGCCAACCGGGGCCATCTGCTGATTACCATGAAAGTCCCTGAGGAACAGCGCTCACTCATAGAAGAGCGGATCGCTGAAGTGCTCGCCAATACCAAAGGGGTGCACGAGTATTCCCTGCAATTCGAGCACTATTATTGAGGGGCTGCTGGCCTCTTTGGCTCAATGGAGCCCCCATCGCCAGTGGCCAGCCGGACAGGGCGGGTGCACCATGGGCGGGCAACACCAGGTGAATCCGGGCGGGTTGAGGATTCGTGAAAACACACCAACTGAAATGAGGAGAAAATGGAATACAAATACCACAATATCAGACCAAATCTTGTCGGGGATATCCCGGAAGTCCACCCAACGGCCCTGATCGACCCATCCGCCCAGATTATCGGTAATGTCAAAATCGGCAAGAACGTCTTTATCGCCCCTCTGGCAGTGATCCGCTCCGATGAACCGGGGGTGGATGGCAAGGTCAAACCGATCATTATCGAGGAGGAGGCCAATATTCAGGATGGGGTGATCATCCACAGCCACGGGGGCGATCAGGTGATCATCGGCGCACGGACCTCGGTGGCCCACGGAGTGGCCATCCACGGCCCATGCACCATCGGTGAAGGCTGTTTTCTGGCAATGCGCGCGACGCTCTATGCGGCGAGCATGGAAGCCTTTGTCTGGGTGGGGATGAATGCAACCATCATGAAGGTAACCTTGGCAGCCTATACCTATGTGCCGGCGGGCAGTGTCATCCGCTCGGACCGGGATGCCCTGGATCTCCGTCTGGTTTCTGAAAAAGAAAAGGCCTATATGGGCAATGTCCTGCTGGCAACCAACCGGCTGCGCGAGGATTATCGCCGGATGAGATTCATGGCGGTTGACCAGAGCAAAAACTAGACAACTCACCGCAAGAACTCACTGGGGCAGAAAGCAATTTCCACTGAGGTGCGGAATTATCTCTCTCGGCAGGGCAGGCACTCTCCTGCCCTGCCTCACCGGGTGAAGAACCCACTCAGCGGTCAGCTTGTAGGTTTTTTACTTACACGTTTTCTCCACTTCTCCTTACTGACAGGTAGGACTTATCTTTACGCAACACCCCCGCCTCAACCTACCCAAAAAAAAGCAGTTGGCTGATTTTATTCTCTGCGGCCTTCTTCTATAGTACGCTGAATTACTTGTGGTCTCGGCCGATTTTCTTAACGGGAGAGGCCGGCACCGTTTTCTTATTTCCTCCAAAACCTGACCCGTGGCGGCAAACCAGACCGACAAGGCCGATGGTTCATTGGCTAAAGGCTGATTCCCCTGCCACTGCGAAGGGGCTAACAACCTCAAGACAGGTGAATTTTTAGAGTTACCAGCGTTGATTTTTTACGGGACAAACAGGGGAGAGGAAGTTTCGAACCACAATGCTTACAGTCCGGCGCACCGCACCGGGCACTACCGTTCTCACCTCACTTGTGATGAACAAGAAAGGAGTATCAGATGGGAGTAACACGACGGGATTTTTTGAAATTGTCAGGCGGCACCGTTCTGGTCGCATCGCTTGGCGTCAACCTTGACCCGGCCAAGGCCTACGCTCAGGAACTGCGGATCAAGAACGCCAAGCAGACAACGACGATTTGCTGTTACTGCTCCGTGGGTTGCGGCATAATCGTCCACACCGAGAACGGCAAGGTGATCAACACTGAGGGAGACCCGGATCACCCGGTCAGTGAAGGAACACTCTGCGCCAAAGGCGCCTCGGTCTATCAGCTGCCCAACAACGAGCCCCGGGTCGGCAAGCCGATGTACCGCGAGCCGGGCGGGACAGCCTGGAAAGAGGTTGAGTGGGACTGGGCCCTGGACAGAATCGCCGGTCTGGTCAAAGAGACCCGGGACAAAAATTTTACGACAACTGCTAAGGCAAAAGTCAAAGAGAAAGACATCTTCGGCAACGTCGTCGAGGTCGAAAAGGATGTCGTCGTCAATCGGCTGGAGTCGATTGCCCATGTGGGCAGTGCCGCCCTTGACAACGAGGAGTGCTACTTATTGCAAAAACTTGTCCGGTCCTGGGGCCTGGTGTACGTCGAACACCAGGCACGAATCTGACACTCCGCCACTGTTGCGGCTCTGGCAGAGTCGTTCGGACGCGGTGCAATGACCAACCACTGGATTGATCTGAAAAACGCCAATGTTATCCTGGCGATGGGCGGGAATCCGGCCTCGAATCATCCGGTATCGATGAAATGGATTATGCGCGCCAAAGAAAACGGTGCCAAATTGATCTGCGTCGATCCTCGCTTTACCCAGACGGCGGCAAAAGCTGACCTTTACGCTCCCCTCCGTTCCGGGACCGATATTGCCTTTCTCGGCGGCATGGTCCGCTACATCCTTGAAAACAGCCTCTATTTCAAGGAGTATATCGTCAATTACACCAACGCACCTTTTCTGGTCAACCCCGACTTCAAGGGCCCGGCCGATCTTGATGGGCTCTTCTCCGGATATAACGCAGAAAAGCGCAGCTACGACAAGAGTACCTGGTCTTTTCAGACTGACGAAGAAGGGGTCGTTATAAAAGATCCCACTTTACAGGACCCGAACTGCGTTTTCCAACTGCTCAAAAAACAGTATCAGCGCTATGAGCCGGAGAAGGTATCGAATATCACCGGAACTCCTCTTGACAAACTCCTCGAGGTCTACGAACTCTACGGTTCCACCGGCAAACCGGACCGGGTAGGCACCGAGTGTTACGCAATGGGCTGGACCCAGCACACCGTCGGCACCCAGAACATCCGCACCATGGCGATTATCCAGTTGCTCCTCGGCAACGTCGGCATGCCCGGTGGCGGGGTGAATGCGCTGCGCGGTGAGGCCAACGTCCAGGGTTCAACCGACTATGGCATTCTCTTTCATATTTTGCCTGGTTATCTGCCGACTCCGAATTCAAAGCTGGCCGATCTTGCAACGTACATCGAGACCTATACTCCTAAAACCAAGGAGAAGGGCAGTCTCAACTGGTGGTCCAACCGCGGCAAATATATCACCAGCTACCTGAAAGCGGTTTACGGTGAAGCGGCAACCAAAGAGAATGACTTCGGCTACGGCTGGCTGCCAAAACTGGAGGCTGGGGTCAACCACTCCTGGTTGATGATCTTTGACAAGATGCTCAAGGGTGAATTTGACGGCTTCTTCGCCTGGGGCCAGAACCCGGCCTGTTCCGGTGCCAACTCGAACAAGACCCGTACCGCGATGACCAAGCTCAAATGGCTGGTCAATGTCAATCTTTTCGATAACGAGACAGCCTCCTTCTGGCGTGGCCCCGGGATGAATCCGGCAGAGATCCAGACTGAGGTCTTCATGCTGCCCTGCGCCTCGTTCCTAGAGAAGGAAGGCAGCGTCACCAACTCCGGCCGGATGGGCCAGTGGCGCTACAAGGCAGTCGAGCCGGTCGGCAATTCCTTGCCCGATGCCGAGATCATGAACGAGCTGTTTTTCAAAATAAAGGCGCTTTATGAGAAGGAGGGAGGGGCCAACCCGGAACCAATCGTCAACCTGAGCTGGGACTACGGGGAACGCGATGCATCCGGCAAGATCAAGCACATCGACATCCACCAGGTAGCCAAGGAGATCAATGGCTACTACCTTGAGGATGTCTACGACACCAAAGCCGATCCGCCCAAATTGGTCGGCAAGAAGGGCGATCTGGTCGGCAGCTTTGCCCTGCTAAAAGATGATGGCTCCACCTCGAGCGGCAACTGGCTCTACTGCAACTCCTACGTGCTCAAAGACGGCAAAGAGGTCAACATGATGGCCCGACGGGGCAAGGATGACCCCACCGGCCTTGGGCTCTACTCTGGATGGGCCTGGACCTGGCCGGTCAACCGGCGGATCATCTACAACCGTGCCTCAGTCGATCCCCAGGGGCAGCCCTGGGATCCGAATCGACCACTGCTCAAGTGGGATGCGGAAAAGAAAGGCTGGGTGGGTGATGTCCCGGACGGTGGCGCCCCGCCGATGGCGATCTCCGGAGGGTTACCGTTCATCATGAAACCGCACGGAGTCGGCTCAATCTTCGGTCCTGGTGTGGCTGAGGGGCCCTTCCCCGAGCACTACGAAGCATTGGAGTGCCCGCTCGAGGTCAACTCGATGTCCAGCCAACGGATCAACCCGACCATCAAGATCTTCGGCGACGAGATGGACGCGTTTTTCTCCTGCGACATGCGCTATCCGTTTGTCGCCACCACCTACCGGGTCTCGGAGCACTGGCAGACCGGATTGATGACCCGCCACTGCTCCTGGCTGCTGGAGATGCAGCCGCAGAACTTTGTCGAGATGAGCTTTCAACTGGCTAAAGACCTGGGGATCAATAACGGCGACCTGGTAGTCGTCGAATCGGGCCGCGGCGAGGTCAAGGCGGTGGCGATGGTCACCGAGCGGTTCCAGCCGTTTAGGATCGAGAATTCCACCGTCCACCAGATCGGCCTGCCCTGGCATTTCGGCTGGCAATTCCCGGAAGACGGCAGCGGATATGACAGCGCGAACCTGCTGACGCCGAACGTTGGCGACGCAAACACAATGATACCCGAGTCGAAGGCCTTCATGGTCAACGTCCGGAAGGCATAAGGGGGTTTAAGTTATGGCAAACAATAATGGAAACCGCATGGCGATCCTGGTCACCCCGGAGGCCTGTATTGGCTGTCGGGCATGTCAGGTCGCCTGCAAATCGTGGAATCAATTGCCGGGAATCGAGACCACCAACAACGGCACCTACCAGAACCCCCCGGATCTGGCCAGTGCCGCATTCAACATCATCCGGTTCAACGAGGTACCGTCGGAGCAGAACCCGGTGCGCTGGCTGTTTGTCAGCAGACGGTGCATGCACTGCGGAGATGCCGGTTGCGTGACAATCTGTCCATCCGGTGCCCTTTTCAAAACCAGTGAAGGGGCGGTTGCCTTTGACCGTGAAAAGTGTATCGGTTGCAAACTGTGCAGCACAGCCTGTCCCTTCGATGTCCCCCGTTACGATGCAGAGGGCAAGATCACCAAGTGCCACCTCTGTTTCGACCGGATTGCCAACGACATGGAGCCGGCCTGCACCAAGGTCTGCCCCACCGAAGCCCTCAAGTACGGCGACCGCGAGGAACTGATGAAGGTAGCAAGGGCAAAAGGGTTTGGGACAATTTACGGGGAAAACGACCTGCACGGGCTTGGCTCAATGTTTGCCTTCAAAGAAGAACCAAAGCTGTACGGCATGCAAGAAGATCCAACTATCCCGAGCAGCGTTGCCTTCTGGCACTCCTACCTGAAGCCACTTTCCTGGATCGGCCTCGGCGGGGTGGTTGGTGCCGCCGTGCTTCACTATCTGGCCATTGGCCCCCACAAGGAAAAGGAAGAGGAGGTATAACATGGCTGAGATGGTAAGAAAATCAAGCGTTGACGAAGTCGTCAACCA
>JAZBOD010000061.1:0-4914 GCA_036350955.1 Desulforhopalus sp.
ACCAGAAAAATCCCCTCTTGCTGTTGAAGAGGAAAATTTCGTGATGGTGCTTATCCCCGCTGTAGTTGGCGGGGGTAAGTACGGAAATGGTTCATCTTGGCTTTTTAAAAAACCTGCATAACCACTGAGTTCGGCAGACCGTCTGGGCTTACTTCAAGCTGCGGCGCTTCGGCCTTCTCGTCAGGCTGGAGAGGCCGGCAGACAGGCCATCCCTGGCCTGGCCGCCGGTTGCGGACATCCTGTCCGCAACCCTACGGGCCCTGTTCTCCAGCCTGCCGGGCCTTTCGCGATGCAGCTTGAAGTAAGCCCAGATGGTCTGGGCGGCACATTTACCTGTTTCAATGACTACCGGCAAAAAACCATTCACCCTACGTGGTGGGGCCAAAGGCCTTCTTTGCCGTAGGGTCCGTCATACGCACCACATTGAAGCCTTATGGGAGGCCTGCTGATTGGTGCGCGGTGCGCACCCTACATTACCCTGACGAATGAGCCAAAGTTCCGCAGCATGAAGTAAGTCCATACGGTCTGGGTAAGAAAATTCAATTATTTAAAAACCTTGAAAGACCTCTTTCTCTCCCCCGAGGACCGCAAAGACAGACCGGCAAGCCCGGCAGGAGTGCTCCAGCGGTTGCAGCGGCTGGCCGACACTGCCAACAACCTCCCGCCCCACCTCGACCGCCAGGCGGTGGCTCGCTACGGCGCCTGCATCGGCTCGGTCATTGATCACTACCCGGTCCTCCCCAGAGCGATGGACCACGCCCGAAAAGAGATTGCCGCCGCCGGGGCCTCCGGCCGCGCCTTTGCCAGCGGCACGGTACTCCTTGCCGAAACGCTGGGAGAGAGCAAGGGCCGGTTCCAACGGCTCTGGCACGCCCCCTCGGGGGGGCTCTGGGGCTGCCTGGTCCATGCCAACACCCTCCTGCCGGAATCCCGGCGCTTTATTCCGTTTGCGGTCGGGGTGGCCTGCTGTGAGGCAGTGCGGCTGATTGGCGGGCAGCGGGCGGAACTGCGCTGGGTCAACGACCTGCTCTGGGACGGGGTGAAACTCGCCGGTTTCCTGGTCGAGGGCTATACCGAGCCAGGTCATGGCGAGGAGTTTGATCTGGTCGGCTTTGGCATCAACGTCAACAACAGCCGCTTTCCGGAGGAACTTGTCGGTCAGGCAACCAGCCTCGCCGAGCAGTTTGGCCGGGAGCTTCCCCTGGGCAGCTTCACCGAGATATTTCTCGCCCAACTCGCCTGGAATTTCGGCATTCTCTACCATGAAGAGGCGCGCCATCTCTGCGGCGATGGCTTTTCCGGGGCCGATGGCCGGCATCACCTGCCGGACCGTTGGCGATCCCTTTCCGGTTCCATCGGCCGGCGGGTGGTTTTTGGCTTCGACCTTTTCACCGCGCCGCAATACCGGGCGGAGGTCCTCGGTCTCGATGAGCAGGGCGGCCTGCAACTGCAACTGGCCGACGGTTCGCTCAAGACCGAATACTCCGGCGAGATCCGCTATCTCCCGGAGCCTGGTCCCTCCCGTTGCGCCGCATCACCTGCCAGGAAATGATGTCACGCTGCAGCAGCTCTCTGCCGTAGGTGGAGAGAATCCCGAGGGCCTCGTTGAGCTGCGTTTCGGAGAGCAGCAGGCGATGGAGTTTCTCCAGGGGCAGCTCTTGGGCCGACTGGAGGATTTTCAGGGTTCCCGCGGAGAGCTGCCGTTCACCTCGTCCGACACAGCTGGTGCAGACGATACCGCCCTGCTGCAGGCTGAAGGCATGACCGGCGCCCTCGTCAGCCGGGGTCCGGCAGAGGGTGCAGTGCTGAAAATTGGGCCGGTAGCCAAGATAGTCGAAGAGGCGGACCAAAAAGAGGGTGACCACGGTTTTGGCGCCGATTCGTCGATCGAGGCTGTGGAAGGCCCACAGGCTGAGACGAAAGATCTTTTCGTCCGGCTCCCCTTCACGGATTGCCGCCAGGAGGAATTCCTGGATCACCGAGGCGGCACCAAACAGCTCCAGGCTGCCGCGGATATTGATAAAGCTGCTGTACAGTTCGGCTTCGGCGAGAAAGGCCAGACTCTGATTGGCCTTTTGCCGGTACTGGATGTGCAGGAAGGTAAACGGCTCGAGTTTATTGACAAAACGCCGCCGGCTCTTCTTTGCCCCCTTGGCGATGGCACTCAGTCTGCCGGTACTGCGTCCGTACAGGGTGAGGATCAGGTCGGATTCGCCATGATCCCGGCAATCCAGAACGAGAGCTTCCGTCTCCATTGCCCCCCTGTGCCGGACCTCTAGCGGAGGATCGATTCGGGGATGGCGATGGTGACGTACTGTTGCCGGGAACTGGGGATATCGATCGGCACATCGTTCAAAGTAAGCCGCACCCGGCTGCCGGAGGGCAGGGTGAGGATCAGTTTTTGCGCCGCCTGCCAGGACATGGTCTCCCCCTCTTTGGCGGTGAAGTGCTGCCCCGGGGCGTTATCGACAATCAGGCGGACCGCAGTCTCTTCCGGAAACTGGGCGTTGACGAAATATCTCGCCGGCATGGTCGCCTGTTCCGTTGCCATTTCCCCGAGGCCACGAGCGCCCTGACTGGGTGGGATATCCTCTTCAGCGACATCCTCCCATACCGGGGGCAAGGTGCTGGCCTGCAACCGGCCGGGCTGGGCCTCTTCAGCTGTCAAAAATACCGTTTCATCCGGTTCACCGCCAAATTGGACAACCTCTTGCGGACTTTCCAGACTGCGCAGTTGCTGGCTGAAGAAGGTGGCCGGGTTCCAGGAGAAGTACCAGGAGAGAAAACCCGCCAGCAGCAAAAGGATAAACACCACCACCCCGAAAAGGGAAAAGGAGAGGGAACTGGGCGGCTCGGCCATGTCGCCGACACTCTGGGAAAAGGGCGGACTGGAGGAGTGCGGGGTTTTATCTCTGTTCGCCGTCAGCTGCTCTTTTTCAAAGAGATGGAGTACCTGTTCCACGTCAAGGTCAAGCAGCCGGGCATAGAGGGTGTAAAATCCCCTGGCATAGGTTTTCGATGGCAGGAGGTCGTAGTTATCCGCCTCCATCGCCTCGAGAATTCTTTGGGAAATCCTGGTCTCATTGACCACCGCCTGCATATCGAGACCTTTGGTCGCCCGACTGGAGCGGAGCATTTGACCAAGGCTGGTGAACTGGTTGGTTACCTGAGACATCGGTGTTTCCTGTATTGAGTGAGCCACGTTTACCTGTGACTAGAGTTTTTGAATATACGCATCTTCTTTGAGCTTTTTCACCCACACGGCGTAGGCCTCCTTCAGTTTTTCGTCCTGGAGCCGTGCGCGGATCGACTCCTTGACCGCCTCATACTGGGCCGTTGCCTCGCCGGCACCCTGCTCACTGGAAAGGACTTGAAAAAACTGATAACCTGCCGGGGTTTCTATGATTTCACTGAGGTCTCCGGGCTGCAGGCCATCGACCGCCTGGCGCATCGCTGCAGCCATCTCGTCGAGGCTGAACAGACCGATATCGCCGCCGTCTTCAGCCGAGGGCAGATCGGACAACTCCCTGGCAAGGCTTTTGAAATCACCGCCTTTTTTTACCTTGCTCCAGGCCTCTTCGGCACGCTTGCGGGTTGGTTCGCGGTTGGCTTCATCTGTCCAGCTGAACCCCATCTGCAGGAGATAGTAGCTGCCGGTATCAGCCTGGCCGGCATATTGCACCAGATACGCTTCCTTGACCATCTCGTCAGTAATCGCTATCCGGGCATGGACATCCAGGCTGACCAGTTTGCCCTGCAGCGCCTGCAGCCGCAGGCGCTCCCGATATCTCTCCTCGGTCAGCCCGGAAAGTTCTATCTTGCTGCTGAACTCTTCCGGGGAGAGGCCGGAACTGTCGCGCATCCTCGCGTAGGCTGCGTCGATTTCCGCTTCGCTTACCCCGATATTCTGCTCTTTGGCCCGCTGGGTGATCAACCGCTGGTCGATCAGGTTGTTCAGGGCAATCTCCCGGGCTTCTGCCAGCGCTTCGAGGATCGGCGTGCTGGTGCTGCTCATGGCAATATTGCTGTAGAGGCCGGCGGCCTCCTCTTCCAGTTCGCTGAGGGTGATAATTTCCTCGTTGACAATCGCCACAACCCGGTCAACGACTTCAGTAAAGCCATGACCGGGAAAAAACAGACAGGCGAGCAGAGTGGCCAACAGAGCGCCGGTCAGCCTATTGCTGCGGCGTGGAACATCGTGTTGTTTCATGGTATTGTCGGTAGTAGGTACACAGCACCGGCCTTGGGCTGGGATCACCGGTGCCCGGATGGCGCGCCAGCCGGAAGCTGGTCTTCCTGTAAACGATTGACTTTCTGGGAATGCTATGTATTTTCACCTCAAGTATAGCATAGATGTATTGAGAATGAAATCACCTTGCGGAGTTGATAGATGAAAACATTGAAACATTTCCTGGCCTCTCTTCTCATAGGGCTGTTCCTCTTAAGTCTTTCTGGCGGTGATGAGGCCCGGGCGGCAACCAAAATGCCCACTTTTTCCCTGCAGAGTATCCACGATGGCCGAATTGTCGAGTCGGAATCCTTTTCCGGCAAAGTTCTCCTGCTCACCTTTTTTGCCACCTGGTGCCCGCCCTGCGTCGAGGAGGTGCCGGTCCTCAATCGACTCCATGCCGACTTTGCCGATGCCGGTTTTTCGGTGATCGGTCTCTCCGTTGATCAGCAGGGTGCCCCGGTGGTAGCCCGGTTTGTCGAAAAAAATGCAATCAGCTATCCGGTCCTGCTGGCCGAAGCCAGAACAACGGTTGATTTTGGTGGGGTTTACGGAATACCGGTTGCATTTTTGGTGAATAAATCCGGAAATGTGGTCAAGAAATACAGCGGTTATGTGCGCCATTCCGTCTTGGAAAAGGATATTAAAACTCTGCTCAACTGACTCTTCGGTCTTGCGTTTCAGGA
>JAZBOD010000062.1:0-3120 GCA_036350955.1 Desulforhopalus sp.
AGATAGACGTAATAGTTCTTTTTCAGCAACAATAGCAGTCCAAGGAGCAGGCCAATGGCCAGGCCACCCAAAATCAGCGTCCGCCAGCTGTTACCAAACAGGTAGCGGCGCAACAAGCTACCAGGAGCGACCAACTGCCAGGCGGCAAAAAAGGCAATAAACAGTGCAAAACCATCCGATGTGCAGTAGCTGAAAAGGTACCAGATCTGCGGTGAGATGAGCACCGGTAAAGCCACCATCCGGGCATACCGGCAATGCAATGTTGCGGCAAAGATTAAGCCGAGGAGCACAAGGTTGAACAACCGCAGGGAGAGATGTTCGGGAAGATGAAAGTCTTTTAAAAAACGGTGAAACTTACCGGCGAGAAGATAATAGACCTCCCCGTTGTTCAGTCGAGAAACTCCGTAAATACTGTAGGTGTGTCGGATATCAGGATCATCGAGCACAGGCGGTAACCAGCTATCCTGATAGTAGGCGGCAGCTTCGAGATGAACATATTCATCAGGATGGGCATTGCGCTCACTGATTCCAGCCATGACGATTGCGAGAATCAAGACCGAAAACAACAAGAGAGGCACAAAACGCAACTCGTCGATGAGAAAGAACCCGACATAGGAAAGTGAAAAGGCCATCAGGGCAAGCAGCGTTATACGAAATATCAGCCAGACCGGATTAATACCTCTCCGTTCAGGGTTGAGCAACAGTTCAAAATTCGGATCTTCGCCGCTGGAACTGACCCACAGTCCGTCATCGCCTATGCGGTACTCGGCAATATCTGTCAATGGCTGCAGCAGTGTAAAATTTTCTACGCCCTTAAGCGATAATTGATGCCACCCTTCCTGACGTAGAGTGAGACTCTCCAGGCGGGCTTCACCGATGTAGCGGTGGGTATCAATCCGCAGGCGTTCAACCTTGCCGATATCAGTGAGAAAAAAACCATATTTGGTATTGCCGGGAGAAACGATGGCCACCGCCATGTTTTTTTCGGAAAAGAGTTGTCCGGCTTTGGCCCAGTAGATTTTGAAATCGGTTGTTGCGTCGACGGTCAGTTCGACTTCAACGTAAGCCCTGTTGATAAAAAAATTCCAGTAAAGAAATCCAGCCAATAGCCCGACAAAACAGGAAAAAAGAATCGCGTAAAGATGCTGCCGGAGGCTGGTTGCTGCTGGGAGGGTCTTTTCCATATTGTCACATCGGAGCCGATACCGCCGGCAATAACCGGCTGGCAGAGTTTGTTTACTGCGGTTACTACCCTTTCATCGACGCCGATGCAATGACAAATTCGGTTATCCTGCGACATCCGCTCGGCAGGCAGGTTGTCGGTTGAAAAGCATTGGCAGCTGGCCTGGATCGATTTATAGTGGTAGAATAGTATGCCGCTCATCACGTTGATCAACCTTTGCCCAAGTGGGGATTCGTTATGAAAGATGCCATCAAATCTGTAAAAGGCTTGGAAATTCTTGATTCGCGGGGCAATCCCACCGTTCGGGTGTTCGTTGAACTGGCCGACGGAACCAAAGCCTCGGCCTCGGTTCCCTCAGGAGCCAGTACCGGGGAAAATGAGGCCATAGAACTTCGCGATGGTGATAAGCGCAGATATCTTGGCAAAGGGGTGAGAAAAGCGGTGGCCAACGTCGAGACCGTAATTGGCCCGGCGGTTATCGGGATGCCGGCGTCCAGCCAGGTAGCGGTTGACCGCCTGATGCTTGAACTAGATGGCACCACCAACAAATCAAAACTCGGGGCGAACGCCATGCTCGGAGTATCGATGGCGGTGGCCCGTGCCGCTGCCGCCTCTGCCAGACTTCCCCTGTACCGCTATCTTGGCGGTAGCGGGGCCCGGCGAATACCGGTGCCGGCAATGAACATCATCAATGGTGGCGCCCACGCCGACAACAGCGTTGATATCCAGGAATTTATGGCGGTGCCGGTCGGTGCGCCAAGCTTTGGCGAAGGTTTGCGGTACATTGCCGAGACTTTTCATACTTTAAAAGGCCTTCTCCATGCTCGGGGCCTGGCGACCAGTGTTGGCGACGAAGGGGGCTTTGCTCCCAATCTGGAGAGCAACGAAGCGGTGATGGATATCATCATGACCGCTATCGAAAAGGCCGGATATGTTCCCGGCAAAGATATCGCCATCTCCCTGGACAGCGCGGCGAGCTCTTTCTCCACCGACCTTACCAGCAACTACGACCTCAACCGCTCCGGAGCTGGGAAAATGGTTTCGGCCGATTTGATCGAGATGGGCGCCAGATGGGTGGAAAAATATCCGATTGTCTCCTGGGAAGACCCCCTCGCCGAAAACGACTGGGATGGCTTTCGCCGGTTTACTGAACGGGTCGGCCAGAAAATCGATGTCGTGGGCGATGATATCTTTGTCACCAACACCCAGTATATCGCCCGGGGGATCTCAGAAAAGACCGCCAACTCGGTCTTGATCAAACTCAACCAGATCGGCACTGTCTCGGAAACCATCGATGCGGTGCGGATGTGCCGCGATGCCGGCTGGCGCTATTTTATTTCCCATCGTTCCGGAGAAACCGAAGATACCTTTCTTGCTGATTTTGCAGTGGCGATGGACGGTGGCCAGCTGAAAACCGGCTCGGCATCCCGTAGTGAACGAATTGCCAAATACAACCGGTTACTGGAAATCGAGCAGGAACTCGGCGACGATGCCCTCTACTTCTGGTAGGGTAAGAGATCGATCCGTGCAACAGCGACACAAAAAAACCGGCTGAAGTCAACTCTACTGCCCACTGCCGGGGGAATGTGCTATATTCGGAGCTGAAAAGTCCATTTTTTTGTACCAGATTCAACTCCTCTCTTGTCGAAAGCGAGAACAGCAATGGCTACCAAGGACAAACCTGACCCACAGCGAGTGGCGGTACTTCGCTCGCTGCCCCTGGAACTAAAGCAGCAGATCACCGGAGAGGAGGCGGAGGCCTTCATGTACAACCGTGACCTCCCCGAGTCTTTACTGGAAAAACTCAAGGACTATCTTGTCGAAAAAGAACTTTAGTAGCTAAGGAATTCACTCTTTTTCGAAGAGGGAATTTTGTGAAGGTACTTTATCCCCTCGGCTGGCGAAGGGGGTTAGGAAGACTTCTCAGTAACCCGCCA
>JAZBOD010000063.1:0-3409 GCA_036350955.1 Desulforhopalus sp.
AACCCTGATGCCCCACGACCTGGTCAACCCCAAACCGATCTCCGCGGCGATCAAGGAATTTTTTGGCACCAGCCAGCTGTCGCAGTTCATGGACCAGACCAACCCGCTCTCCGAGGTGACCCATAAGCGTCGGCTAAGTGCCCTTGGACCAGGAGGTCTTTCCCGGGAGCGCGCCGGGTTCGAAGTCCGCGACGTTCACCCGACCCATTACGGCCGGATCTGTCCGGTTGAGACTCCGGAGGGGCCAAACATCGGGCTGATCGTCTCTTTAGCCACCTATGCACGGATCAATCCCTACGGCTTTATCGAAACGCCCTACCGCAAAGTTGCCGAGCGGATCGTTCTTGATGAGGTCAAATACCTCAGCGCACTGCAGGAACAGAACCAGTTCATCGCTCCGGCGCTGATCGAGGTTGATGGTGGACAGCGGATTGTCCCCGACATGCTGATCGTTCGAGAAGATGGCGAAGTGTTGACCACGCAGGTCGATAATGTCACCTACATGGATATTGCCCCGAACCAGATGATCAGCGTTGCCGCCTCTCTGGTACCGTTTCTCGAAAATGACGATGCCAACCGGGCCCTGATGGGTTCGAACATGCAGCGTCAGGCGGTACCGCTGATGATCCCTGCCGCGCCCCTGGTCGGCACCGGGATGGAGCGCTATGTGGCCAGGGATTCCGGGGCCTGTCTGCTCGCCGCCGGGGATGGGGTGGTTGAGGAGTCCGATGCCAACCGGATCGTGGTCCGCTATGACCAGCCCGGTACCGACGGGTACGACACCGGGGTGGCGGTATATCGGCTGGAGAAGGACAAGAAATCGAACCAGAACACCTGTTTTACCCAGCGACCGATTGTGCTCCCGGGGACCAGGGTCAGCAAGGGAAAGGTCCTCGCCGACGGTCCCTCCTGCGAAGCCGGTGAGCTGGCCATCGGCAAAAATGTGACCATCGCCTTTATGCCCTGGCGTGGCTTTAACTTTGAAGACTCCATCCTGATCAACGAGCGGTTGCTCAAGGAAGACTGCTTTACCTCGCTGCATATCGAGGTCTTTGAGACCATGGCCCGGGATACCAAACTCGGCAAGGAAGAGATCACCCGCGATATTCCCAACGTCAGTGAAGAGACCCTCCGCAATCTCGATGATTCCGGGATTGTCCGGATTGGTGCCGAGATCAAAGCCGGGGATACTCTGGTCGGTAAGGTGACCCCGAAAGGGGAGACGGTTCTTTCGCCGGAGGAGAAGCTGCTTCGGGCAATTTTTGGCGAAAAGGCGCAGGATGTCAAAGACTCCTCGCTCAGGGTTCCCCCCGGAGTGAGTGGGGTGGTGATTGATGCCAAGGTGTTCTCCCGCAAGGGGGTCGACAAGGATGAACGCTCCCTGCTTATCGAGGATCTGGAGATTGAGCGGCTCAATCATGATAAGGCCGACGAACTGCGCAGCCTGAAGCGTGGTGTCTGCCGGGAGATCGGCAAGATCATCGAAGGCCGGACTGCCAAAGCGGATATCCTCGACAGCCGCGGTGAGCTGGTGGTCAAGCTTGGCAAGAAAATTACCGCCGACCAGGCTGAGCTGATTGGTTTTGAAGCCCTGCGAGAGATTGATTTTTCAGAAAAATCAAAATATGTCGAGCAGATAGAGGCTGCTTACGGCCGTTACAGCAAGCAGGCCGGACTGATCATCGACCGCTATGACGGGATCATCGACCGGATGAAGAAGGGTGATGATCTGCCTCCCGGAGTGGTGAAGATGGTCAAGGTCTATGTTGCAACCAAGCGCAAGCTTTCGGTCGGCGATAAAATGGCCGGTCGCCACGGCAATAAGGGCGTCATTTCCCGTCTGCTTCCGGAAGAGGACATGCCATTTTTTGCCGATGGAACCGCGGTCGACATCGTTCTTAATCCGCTGGGGGTTCCATCGCGGATGAACGTTGGCCAGGTGCTTGAGGTCCATCTCGGCTATGCTGCCCGCAAGCTTGGCGAACAACTGGAAACTCTGGCGCAGCAGGCTGCGGTTGAAGAGATTCGGAAAAAACTGCGGCTTATCTATTCTGAGGCGGAGTACCAGGCCCTCACCGACGGCAAGTCCGATGAAGAGATTATCGCCTGGGCCAGGAACCATCGCGCCGGGATTCATATGGCCACTCCAGTGTTCAATGGCGCCCCGGAAGGTGCTATTCGCCGGTTGCTGGTGGAAGCTGGTCTCGATGAGGTCGGCCAGGCTGAACTGTTCGACGGTCTTACCGGTGAACCCTTTGACAACCGGGTAACTGTCGGGGTGATGTATATGCTCAAACTGCATCATCTGGTTGATAACAAGATTCATGCCCGTTCCACCGGGCCGTACTCCCTGGTAACCCAGCAACCCCTCGGCGGCAAGGCGCAATTTGGTGGACAGCGTTTGGGGGAAATGGAGGTGTGGGCAATGGAGGCCTATGGCGCTGCCTATACCCTCAAGGAATTTTTAACTGCCAAGTCCGATGATGTCGAAGGGCGGACCTCAATGTACGAAAGGATCGTTAAAGGTAATAATTTTCTGACCACTGGCCTGCCCGAATCGTTTAATGTCCTGGTCAAGGAACTTCAGGCCCTTTGTTTGAACATGGAATTGATCGAGGAATAAGGCAGAGCCGGTCTGGCTGCCAAGGCTTACCCGGCACTGTGCGCCCTCTGCGCCATGGCCCGGGAAAGGCGCGGCAGCGGTTTTTCACCGGAGAAGTCCTTTAACATATCGGAGAGGTGATCTCGTGGAAGAGTTATTCAATTTTTTTCAAAAGCCGAAGGCTCCAGTCAAATTTAAAAGTGTCAAAATCTCTCTGGCGTCTCCGGAGAAGATCATGGACTGGTCCCACGGTGAAGTAAAAAAACCGGAAACCATCAACTACCGGACCTTCAAGCCGGAACGAGACGGGTTGTTCTGTGCCAAGATCTTCGGTCCGGTAAAGGACTTCGAGTGCAACTGCGGCAAATATAAACGGATGAAGCACCGCGGTGTGGTCTGTGAAAAGTGCGGTGTGGAGGTGATCCAGTCGAAAGTCCGCCGCGAGCGGCTCGGCCATATCAAACTTGCCGCCCCGGTGGCTCATATCTGGTTTTTAAAGAGCCTGCCCAGCAAGATCGGTGCGGTTCTCGATATGACCCTCAAGCAGCTGGAAAAGATTCTCTACTTCGAGCAGTATGCGGTGATTTCCGTAGCTGAAGATGCCCGAGGTTCTCTACCGGTGGGCACTCTTTTGAGTGAGGAAAAATATCGTCAGGCGCTTGAGGAGCACCCGGGGAAATTTGAAGTGGGTATAGGTGCCGAAGCGATCCGGCTTTTACTCGCCTCACTGTCAGACAGGATGTCCGAGACGGAAAAGGCGGAACTAAAAACCAGGATAGACGCGCAAAGTTCCGGCCTGCTTGGAGG
>JAZBOD010000064.1:0-9066 GCA_036350955.1 Desulforhopalus sp.
CCGTTTTTCCCCCAACTTCGTCCATCACCACGGCAATCCTCTGGCCTGGGATGTGGTGGTCGTCGATGAGGCCTCAATGGTCGATCTGGCCTTGATGAGCAAGCTGATCGATGCCTTAAAACCTGGGGCGAGACTGCTGCTCCTCGGCGATAAGGATCAGCTGGCCTCGGTTGAGTCGGGGGCGGTGCTTGCCGATTTGATCACCGGGCTACCGGAAAACACCGTACTTCTGGAGAAGAGTTACCGTTTTGAAAAAGCCATCGCCTCCCTGGCTGCTGCCATCAATCGTGGCGATGGTCCTGAGGTCTGGCGGCAGCTCAGTGCCGGGGACAGCGAAAATATCACTGCTGTCAATCAGCTGCCGCTCACCTTGATCACGGAGCGGTATGCGGCATACCTTGCCGAAGCGTTAACCGTGCCGTCTGTTGCTCTTGAGACGCTTTTGCAAAAATTCAACGGTTTCCGGGTGCTCTGTGCTCTGCACCATGGCCCCCGAGGGGTTACCGGGATAAATCGTCAGGTGATCGCCGCACTGATCCGTGCCGGTTTTCCCTGTCGTCTGGAAGGGTGGTTTCCCGGCCGTCCGGTGCTGATCACCCGCAATGACTACAGTCTCAACCTCTATAACGGTGATGTCGGCCTCTGCCTTGCCGAAGAACATACCGGGGAGCTGAAGGCCTGGTTTATCGGTGACGATTTTCGCCCGCGGGGTTATGCCCTGGGTATTCTTCCCCCATGCGAGACTGCCTTTGCCATGACCATCCATAAGAGTCAGGGGTCGGAGTGGCCTGAGGTGGTGGTTGTCCTCCCGGAGGAAGAGAATCCGCTGTTGACCCGCGAGTTGGTCTATACCGCAGTAACCCGGGCCAGGAGCGCGGTGTGTCTGGTCTCAGCGCAGCCGCTCCTCAGTCTGGCGATAGCCCGGCGGACCAGTCGCTGCAGCGGTCTGCTGCAACTGTTCAGCAAACCTGTTGTTGCCAGAGAAGAGCCAGGGCGGGTAAGATGATCCATTTGGCTGAACCACGTTTTCGGGGCCTGCTGGTCACCGATCTTGACGGAACCCTGCTCAATCAACTCGGGCGGATCGGTGATGCCGACCTTGCGGCCCTTGCCGGACTGCGCGCCTCCGGATATTGTACGGCTATTGCCACTGGCCGCTCCGGATACTCCTTTCGCCGGTTGATAAGGGAGATCGGCTATGCCGCTGCAGAGAACATCCTGCCGGTTGACTACCTGATTTTGTCTACCGGTGCGGCGATTATTGAGCTCAGCACCGGGCGGCTGTTGCGCAGCAGTGTGCTGGCCGCAGCCGAGGTGGTGACCATCGGCCGCTATCTTGAACAGGCCGGCTTTGACTATATGGTCCATCGGCCAGTGCCGGTAAACGAGCACTTCCACTACCGCCGACGAAAATTGGCTAATCCTGATTTCCAGCGGCGGCTCGATCTGGCCGGAAATCTTGCCACTCCCCTGGAGCCGATGCGGCTTGGCAATTTTGGCACGGCCACCCAGTTTATTTGTATTATCCACCCGGAAGAAGGGCATGCCGCAGCGGAAAGGCTGCAGGCCGACCTGGAGGAATTCAGTGTAATCAAGGCGACCTCCCCGCTTGATCATCGGTCGATATGGGTGGAGATCTTTCCCCGGGAGGTTTCCAAGAGCCAGTCCAGCCAATGGCTTGCCGACTATCTGGGCCTTGACCGTCAACAGGTTGCCGCGGTGGGCAATGACTACAACGACGTCGATCTTCTCCACTGGGCGGGACAGCCTTTTGTCGTCGCCAACAGCCCATCAGCCCTTTCCCGGATATTTCCTGTGGTGGCCAGTAACAGTATGGGCGGAGTTGCTGAGGCGATTGCCCTGTGGCGGGGGCGATGATCCCCTCTGCTGTGGGAGGAGATTATCGCCCTTGGGGTGCGGGTGCCAGCCAAGTTGAGCCAGTAGTAGGTTGGGCAACATGGGGTGGTTTTCCCTATCCGTTTGGCAGTTTCTCAAGCCTGCTCGGGCGGCGGCCGTCAAAATAGTCACAGGCCCGGTAGTAGCAAAGATCCTCCAGCCAGAGACGGTAAAAGGCTGGAGTCCGCCGGTGGCGGGTGAAGAGCGCCAAGGGGGCAGAGAGGGCGCAACTGACTGGACCAAACAGTTCAGATGGATCACGAAAACACTCCCAGTCACAGGCCGTGCAGCTCTTGCCGTGAACCCCACCGGGATCGGTGAAGCGGTAGTCGCCAAGGTCTTCCTCACCGCGGAAACCGCAAGGGTAGGTATGGCCGTCGGTGGCGCTGATAAAAAAATAGTCGGTCCCGCCCCGGCAGGGAAAAGGGATAACCGGCTCATTACGGTAGATCCGGGCCAGGGTATCTACCGCACTGAGCGGGGAAAAAATCCGCAGTTGTCGACGGAACCGGGGTATCACCTCAAGCATTGCCGTGAACAGACCAGCCTTTTCCGCCCGGCTGAACCGAACCAGCTGTTCATCGGCGCTGGCAGGGTAGACTGCAGCCAGACCATCGCCGGCGGCAACCGACATCGGATAGCAGAAGTTGACGATGCTAAAGCCAAGATTTCCCACCAGGCGAAAAAAACCGTTCAGCCCTTCGGCGGCCATCGCGGCAAACTCTTCGGCTTGCTCCTGAGTGGGTATGTCGCCGAGGATCGGCAGGGTTTTGCTCTCTCCGCCGAGATTGCGGTTAAGGCCGAGATTGGCGGTCGGGTAGAGGCCGAAGCCATGGAAAACCGGCAGTGCCTTTTCTATTCCCGAGATCAGCCCGTTCAGGCCGCGCATCTTTTCGTGGGTCTGGGGTACGGCGGAATCGATCGATATCCAGAAATTCCGCAGTTTCGATGCGGCAAGGCTCTCCGCACAGCGTTTTACCCGGTCGAGAAAATCGGCTGCTTCCGGTCGTGCGAGAAGAAAGCCGTTGCTCCCGGTTCTGGTATAGTTGATACCGGCCCGTGCTGCGTGATTGACCAACTGCGTTACCTCTTTGAGGTAGAGCAGGGGTTCACCACCGGTCAGCGAAAGGGCAGCTACCCCCCGTTCAGCCGCCCGATCGATAATCTCCCGGCATTGATCGAGACTGAGGCTGTTGCGGCGAAAATCGGCACTACGCCGCATTCCGCACTGGGGACAGGCTGCGTTGCACAGGTCGGTCAGTTGGATGACCAATTGACCTGGGGTTCTGCCACGGCACACAGCGCCAAGGGTGGAAAAAAACCTCATTATAACCCCAAAAGTTAAGGCTTGGGCGGAGAGTCGCCAGGGTATCCTTTGCCTGCAGTTTTATCGGATGACCATTAAGATGCTGTGAGGAAACGGTGAGGATTTCAGCGGTCATCTGGCTGGCTTTATGGCCAATCGACTGGGATATGCGGGGTGAGGAAAAAAAAACGCAATAAATGTTCGTGAGTTTTTTTCAGTTCGGGTAGTATAAAAAACCTTGTCAACTGCTCCTCCATAAAGATGAAACTTCAAAGTGGACTGTGCGATGAACGAAAACGAACTGCAGAAGCAACTCCAGACCAAGGTGAAGAAGAAACTCGAACCGCTTTTTGCCCGCTTTAAGATGGATTTTGGCGGAATTGATGCGGTTCTGAAATGGAAGCCGATAGTGCTGGTTATCGGCAACTACTCTTCGGGGAAGTCGACGCTGATCAACGAATTGATAGGGCTCGACGTGCAGCGTACCGGTCAGGCTCCCACCGATGATTCCTTCACCATCATTACTTCGGAAGTCCCGGGTGGCCAGGCGGAGGTTCCCGGATCAACCCTGGTCAATGACGAGAACCTTCCGTTCAAGCATTTCCGGCGTTTTGGCGAAAAGCTGATCAGCCATATCTGCATGAAACAGGTGGCCAGCCCGATACTTGAAAACATGGCGATCATCGACAGCCCCGGGATGCTTGATGCGACCAGTGAAAAAGACCGGGGCTATGACTACATGCAGGTTCTCGGGGAATTTGCCAAAATGGCCGATCTGATCGTGCTGATGTTTGACCCCCATAAGGCCGGCACCATCAAGGAGTCCTACGACGCGATCCGCACCACCCTGCCGGAAAAATCCGGTGAGCACCGGCTGATTTTCGTCTTGAGCCGTATCGACGAATGCGACAATTTCAGCGATTTTACCCGATCCTACGGCACCCTTTGCTGGAACATGTCGCAAATGACCGGCCGCAAGGACATTCCCCATATCTATCTGACCTATGCCCCTTCGGTGGTGGCCGACGAGCGGGTCCCTGCAGGCTGGCCTCAGGAGGGCGAGGAACTTCTTGAAAAGATCCGTAAGGCGCCGGGTTTTCGGGTTAATCACATCCTTGAAGATATTGATCGTCAGGTCAATGAACTGCAGATTGTCGCCGAAGCGGTGGCCGAATTTATTCGCCGGGCGGACAAGATATTCTGGAAATTTGCCAATATCACTACGGTTATTGCAGTGCTGCTTTTTCTGTTCGGCGATGTGCTCCTCAATGCCGTGCTCTCTTTTCCGGAAAACACCTTGGTCGCTTCGATCAGGAACGGTCAGTTTTCCCTGATGCAGCTGATCATTCCGGCGATACTCGGCGGCGGGACACTGATTATCGGTTTTTTGAGCTACAGCCGGATTGCCTTTCCCAATATCAAGAAAAAGGCCCTGGCCAACGGCATTGAGCTGGTAAAGATGGACAGCGAATATCGCCGTAACCTCTGGCGGAAAATGGGGGACAAGGTTCGGGAGAATATTGCCACCCTCACCTTCGCCGACCTCTGGCGCGGGTACAGCCGGAGCCTGGCAAAAATCCAGAACTTTTTACATGTTGATCTGAAAAAATATTACGAACGGATTGTCAGCTAAACCAAGGTTCCACCCACACTGCGGCGGCGTGATGCGCTGGAGTGGGGGTGGGCTGGCAGCCAACTCTCGTCTCTTTGACAGGGCCGAACAGTGACGTCTTCAGCAGAAAACGTCACTGTTCGGCCCTGTGGTTTTTCCGGCGATCGCCAGAGGGAGCAGAAAGCAATCGACTCCGTTCTGGACAATAAATTCTTAACAATATCGTAACGTAATCTTCATCGCTTTCTCGCTTTAACCCCTTGACGCAGGAGAGGCTTCGGGCTAATAGTTAGCCATGTAGCTAAATATAAGGATTGAGCCCCCTGCCATGGATCAGATCACCCCTCTTATCAAGGCTCTTGCCGACCGTAACCGGATACGAATAGTCTTCGCTCTCCGGGAAGCCGGCAGCCTTTGCTCCTGCCAGCTCAGCGAATTCTTAGGGGTAAGTGCGCCGACGGTTTCCCGGCACCTGGCGATTCTCCGGCGGGCTGGACTCATCAGCAGCCGGAAGGATGGCCGGTGGGTACACTTTCGTCTGGCGGAAGAGACCCCATCTTTCCGGAAGGGTCGTCCGGTTATCAGTTGGCTGGACGAAGAAGCACTCCATTCTCCGGCAGTGCAAGAGGATCTCTCCCGGCTGAGGGAGATTCTGACCATGACGCGAGAAGAAATCTGTCGTCGGCAGCGGGGTGAGCTCTGCTGTCCTAAAAATGAGGAGTCAACTGGCCTTCGGGAACAGGTCATGCCACCAAAACCACGGATACTCTTTCTCTGTACCGGCAACTCCTGCCGGAGCCAGATGGCCGAAGGGTGGCTCAGCCATCTCCACGGGCAACACTACGACGCCTGTTCCGCCGGGATTGAGATGCATGGCCTCAACCCGAAAGCGGTGCAGGTGATGGCCGAGGCCGGAGTGGATATCTCCGGGCACTCGGCCAAACTGGTCGATGGTTTTCGCGGCGAACATTTTGCCGCAGTAATTACCGTCTGTGACCACGCCGAGGAAAATTGTCCGTTTTTTCCAGGCGCTGACCGGATGCTTCACGCCGGATTTTCCGATCCTCCCCGGTTAGCTGAAGAATTGGCGGAACAAGGTGCTGATATTGAAGAACAGCTCGACTGCTACCGCCGGGTACGCGATGAGATTCGGGCTTTTGTGGCAAACCTGCCACAAACTCTGCAACTGAATGAAAGGGGACAGGCATGACTGAACGGCAATGCAGTGGCGATCAGCGGCGGATGACCAGCGTTTTTGAGCGTTACCTGACCCTCTGGGTAGGACTCTGTATTGTTGGCGGGATCCTCCTCGGCAGGTTCGCCCCGGGCCTCGCCCGGAGTCTGGACGGGATGAATATTGAGATCAATGGCGCACCGGTCGTCTCGCTGCCCATTGCCGTCTGCCTTTTCCTGATGATGTACCCGATCATGGTGAAGATTGACTTCGCCAGCGTTGTCCGGGCGGGGAAAAGTGCCAGGCCGGTTTTGCTGACCCTCTTTCTCAACTGGGGAATTAAACCATTCACCATGTATGCCATCGCCATCTTTTTTCTTGGCTTTCTCTTCAAGGCCCTGATTGGCGTCGATGCGGTTGATCTGGTGAAAATGCCCTTCGGCCTTGATCTGCCGGTAGGCAGTCAGCACGGTGCGGGGATGGTGGTCCTCCACGAAGGGGTAAAGATGCTTGAAATACCTTTATGGCGAAGCTATTTCGCCGGCTGCATTCTCCTCGGGATAGCCCCCTGTACCGCGATGGTCCTGGTCTGGGGGTATCTTGCCCGGGGTAATGACGGTCTTACCCTGGTGATGGTCGCCTTGAACTCCCTGACCATGTTGGTTCTCTATGGCGTTCTCGGCGGTTTTCTCCTCGGCGTTGGGAAGTTGCCGATACCCTGGGAGGCCCTGCTTCTTTCCGTTGGGGTGTATGTCGCACTACCTCTGGTTGCCGGCTATTTTTCACGACGGTGGCTGATCGCCGCCAAAGGGGAGAGCTGGT
The DNA here is from genome assembly GCA_036350955.1 of Desulforhopalus sp. GTDB lineage: Bacteria > Desulfobacterota > Desulfobulbia > Desulfobulbales > Desulfocapsaceae > Desulforhopalus_A. The sequence continues at coordinate 6,811 of JAZBOD010000064.1, forward strand.
TTCGCGAGCGCTTTCTTCATCTGCTGACCCCGGTGACCATTACCGCCCTGCTGCTCACCCTGGTGCTGCTGTTCAGTTTCAAAGGTGAGGTGATTCTTGCCAACCCGATGACTATCGTCTATATTTCGGTACCGCTTGTTCTCCAGACCGTCCTGATCTTCGCTCTGGGCTATGGCTTGGCCCGGCTCTTACGGCTCAGCTACGAAGATGCCGCTCCGGCGGCGATGATCGGCGCTTCGAACCACTTTGAGGTGGCGATCGCTACCGCGGTCATGCTCTTCGGCCTCTCCTCCGGTGCGGCGCTGGCCACGGTGGTGGGGGTGCTGATTGAGGTTCCGCTGATGCTGATGCTGGTCGCCTTCTGTCGACGCACCTCACGCTGGTTTGCCAGTCACGACTAAGCCGCACCCCGGTCAGGCCAGGGCTTATCTTCTCGCTGTCACGGCCCCCAGCCTGATGAAAATGGCTTTCAGGCGCCTTAGCCGGAGGCCGACAGGCGGTCTGGGCAAGATGTTTATCCTCATAGACCCCGAGAGAACAGGAAGAGGTTGCTTTCTTCTCATGGAGAGCAATTCAACCTGTAAAGTACCTAAAATCAGCCCCAGGGAGGATACCATGAACCAGCCCCACTCGATCGTTTCCGGTAATCTCAGTCGCCGCAGTTTTCTTCTCGCCTCCGCCGGAGCCGGCCTGGCTATGGCTTTAGGCTCCCTGCCAGCGACGGCATGGTCGGCGGCTCCCCATCAGCTTCCCCCGTTGCCGTATGCCGAAAATGCCCTCGATCCGGTGATCAGTGCGCGGACAATCGGTTTTCACTATGGCAAACACCACCAGGGTTATCTGAACAATCTCAACAAACTGGTGGCTGAAGGGGAATATGCCGGGCTCTCTCTGGACGAAATTGTCCGGGCTTCTGCCGGCAAGCCTGAGGCGGCGGCGGTTTTTAACAATGCAGCCCAAGTGTGGAACCACAGTTTTTATTGGAAAAGCCTTCGTCCTGATGGTGGCGGTGAACCGCCCGCAGCCTTAAAGGCTAGGCTGGATACCGACTTTGGCGGGGTTGAGGCCTGTCGCAAGGAGCTTGCCGCCAACGCCACCAGCCAGTTTGGCAGTGGCTGGGCCTGGCTGGTTGAGGAGGGTGGAAAACTCAAGGTGGTAAAGACCGGTAATGCCGAAACACCGTTGAGCGGTGGTGCTCGCCCGCTGCTGACTCTCGATGTCTGGGAGCACGCCTACTATCTCGATTACCAGAATCGCCGTGCCGATTATGTCCAGGCAATTCTTGACCGCTTGATCAACTGGGAATTTGCCCTGGAAAACCTTGGCTGATTAACCGCTGGCGCTGGCCATTTTTATTTGAAATCATCTTGCCCAGACTAATCGGCCTTGGTTCCGGCTGCCAGCTTACGGCCTTATCGTCAGACCGGAGAGGCCGGCAGACGGGCCATCCCTGGCCCGGCCGCCGGTTGCGGACGTCCTGTCCGCAACCCTTCGGGCCCTGTTCTCCGGCCTGCCGGGCCTCCCAGCGATGCAGCCTCCACCAAGGCCGATCAGTCTGCCGACCTCTGTGGCAAGAAGAGGATGTGATCAACAGAAAATGATTTTTCATGCTTGGTTGTCGCATGATGGTTCTATGAAAATCACTTTGCCCAGGCTATCCATCCTGCCGGGCCTCTCACTATGCAACTCCCGGCAAGAGCCTTGCAGTCCGCCGACCTCCGTGACAAAAAGAGGATGTGGTCAACAGCAAATGATTTTCATGCTTGGTTATGGCATCGAGGGTATACTAGACAATCATCCCCATATCAGGTTAAGGCAAGAGAATGCGCATAACTGTAAAACTGTTCGCCTATTTTCGTGACGGGCGATTCAAGACTGCCGAACGGGAGTATGCCCCGGGAACAACGGTAGGCAGTATTGTTGACGGCCTCGGGATTAGTCAGGACGAAGTCGGCGTGCTGATGCTCAACTCCCGCCACTGCGAGTTTACCAGCAAACCGGCCGAAGGTGACGCACTTGCCATCTTTCCGGTAATCGGCGGGGGTTGATTTTCCAGGGTGCACCGCAGGCGAAAAGCCGAAGGTAAGGCCTGGCAATTCTGGTCAAATGGTTTTCTCAAATAGGTTCCGCCTTCAGGAAAATCTATGGATTCCGCCCACAATCAGCAGCTTTTCGAATACCGGCGCCAGGCAGTCAACGACGAGGCTTTTATCACCCAGGTCAATGTCCTGTTCAGTGAAAATGGCCCAGCGGTTC
>JAZBOD010000065.1:0-5504 GCA_036350955.1 Desulforhopalus sp.
CGATAATCTCGTCGGGCCGAAGATCTTGCCGTTCAAGGGCAGTAAAGAGATCTGGGAGGCTTCTCTCGCCGTTCAGGGTGGGGATGATCACCGAAACCCTTTTTGGGCAGTGCACTTCCCCCATTACTTTTCCTCCACAGCGACATAATGCGGTGATCGGTTTACCGTTTTGCCCGGCCACCCTCGCTCTACCATCGCAGCCACCTGACCACTAAGGCCTTGAGCCATGCCCAGCAGATATACGGTGAAGGGTGTTTTTGGTAGAGCAGCAGCTCATTACGGGCCGCAGTTAACCTGAGATGATAGGCAATCTCCCGCCGTTGCTTCTTCCAGCCCCGGCAGTGATACGCAACCAGGCGAGGGTCATAGATCAATTGCCAGCCTGCCGCACGCAGCCTCAACGACAATTCGATGTCCTCCTTATACAGAAAAAAATCGGCATCAAAGACCTGTCCGGGCAACTGTTCAAGTGCCTCGGCGCGGCAGCAGAGCAGCGCTCCGCAGACCGCAGGCACCGACTCAATCAGCTGATACTGCCCTCTGTCCTGCTCACCCTGGCCGCGATCGTACCAGCGACCGTACCAGTTGCGGAATATACCGGTTGAATCGATGACCCCGGTAGGCACCATCGCCGCCGGATCAAACCCCTGCAGCTTGCCGGAAATCACTGCTGCCGAGGGGTTTTCCTGCATTACCGCAAGCGCCTGGGCAAGATAATCAGGAGGGAGGAAGGTGTCCGGATTGAGAAAGACCACCATCCCGCCAGTCGGGGCAAGAGCCTGATAGCCAAGGTTGTTCCCCCGGCCATAGCCGATATTATCGGCCAGGATCAGTTTTGTCCTGCTCCGGTGGCTGAACTGCTCGAGATAACTCCGCTCCGCTGAGCCGCTGTCGACCAGGGTCAGCGAGTCGATGGGGATTGACTGCCGATCAAGGTGAGCCAGACAGCTCGGTAGCACCTCTGAAGAGTTATGGGTGACGACAATGATATGGATCATATTGGATTCGCGGCGGCGTTAGAGAAACAGCCTACGGTAGCAGCAGAGCAGCAGGTTGCCCTTGCCTTCCGCTGTTCGTCTTGCCATGATCGATGCTACCGCCTCCTCTTCCGCCGCCAGGATAAGCGCGGCAAACTGCGCCCGGGGCAAAAGAGCTCCATCCTGTTCAGCAAAGCTGCGCCTTTGGCGGAACAACCTCAGCAGGGGTGGCGCAGCTTCGCGCAAACCATGCAGGTAGGGAAGCAGCATACCTTTCTTGAGGCAAAACAGCAGCCAGGCCAGTTGATAAACGACGATCGCTGGAAAGAATCGGAGCAACAGCATCACCTCGAAATTTTTCATCAATACCAGGAGATTGTTTCGGGTAGAGAGCCGGATGGTAAACGGATTGATTTTCGAACCGGATGAGGCGCTGCCGATGTGAAACACCACCGCACCGGCAATGTACATGCAACACAGGCCGAGCCTGCGTGCCCGAAAATTGATATCAACATCCTCGAGGTAGGCAAAAAATTCCGGGTCAAAAAGTCCACATACGCCAAAAAAGCGCCGGCTGTACAGTGCTGCTCCGGCACAGGCACCAAAGCACCTACGGTCCTGCCGGTAATATTCCCGGTCAGCCTCCTGGGTCCCCAGACGGTAGCCGACACCACCGCGCAAGACCGCTTCGCCTGCCCCGTCGAGACGGTCTCGCTGGTGAAAGGCGAGCATCTTCAAGGCGAAGAAATCACACTCCGGATATCGATCAACGGCAAGCAGCACCTGTTCCAGGCAGTCCGGCGCAACCTCCATATCATTATTGAGCAGGAGCAGCCACGGCGCCCGGGCATTTACGATGCCGTGGTTGACCGCGACGGAAAAACCGCTGTTGTAATCGAACCTCAGCAAACGAACCTCGGGAAATGTCCGGGCCAGGAGTTCGCAGGAGCCGTCGGTACTGCCATTATCGACAACGGTGACATAAAAACTGCTGACCGTCTGCGCCCGCAACGACAGCAGGCACTTCTCTAACAGTTCCCGGCCATTCCAGTTGGGGATAACGATTTCAATCAGCGGCTCAGGAGCGGTCATCGCCTTCACCGGCCGAGGCGTTGCCGGTACCGTCGGCCCGATAGATCTGTTTGATATAGTAGACCGGTTTGTTCTGTGATTCGTGATAGGTTCTCGCCTGAAGCTCGGCGATCAGCCCAAGGGAGATGAACTGGATGCCGATGAAGATCAGCAGAACTGCAAGAAAAAGCAACGGTCGATCAGCAAGGGGTACCCCGAAAAACTGCCGCTGAATGGTCATGATCATCGCCACCAGAACACCAATTCCGCCACAGAGTATCCCCATTAAACCAAAAACCTGGATCGGCCGGGTGCTGTAACTCAAGAGAAATTTTACCGTCAACAGATCGAGGATCACCCTGATGGTTCTCGAGATGCCATATTTCGAAGCACCAAACCGGCGTGGGCGGTGGTTGACCTTCACTTCGGTAAAGGAAATCCCCATACCGCTGGCAATTGCCGGGATAAACCGGTGCATCTCGCCATAGAGACGGATACTTTTGATCACCTCCCGGTGAAAGGCTTTCAACGTGCAGCCGTAGTCGTGGAGGTTGACTCCAGTGGTCCAGGAGATCACCTTATTGGCGATTATCGAAGGGAGGCGGCGGTTGAGGAAAGGGTCTTTGCGGTCAAACCGCCAGCCGGTTACCACATCGTGGCCGGCACGGATCTCTTTGAGCATCTGAGGAATATCCCGCGGATCATTTTGCAGATCGGCATCCATGGTGATGATCACCTCACCCCGGGCACAGTCAAAACCGGCGGCCATCGCCGCAGTCTGGCCAAAATTTTTGCGAAAGCTGATCACCACAACCTGCTCGTCGTTTTCCTGAATTTTTCTGAGCAAAGTAAGGCTGCCGTCGCTGCTGCCGTCATCGATAAAGACGATTTCGTGTTGATCCTCCAACCCGTTCAGCACACCTTTGAGCTCTTCATAGAGCAGGGGGATATTTTCTTCTTCGTTATACAGGGGAATGACAACAGAGAGTAGCAAGGTGATATCTCCGATAAAAGGTTAAAAATTTTTCCTGTCGGCACTTACCGGCGGGAGATCGAGACGATGCTCCTGCCGGTAGGCAAGGTAACTGATAAAGCCAAGGGCACCCATCGCCAGCATCTTCGCTCTCAGCAGGAGGCCCATAGCCAGGGACTCGGCTCCACCTACCCCAACCAGCAGGAAATAAAAGACAAACACCGATTCGAAATACCCGAGGTTGCCAAGCAGGGTTACCGGGATGTGGGCTACCAGCATCACCGCCGGGACGATGGCGCAGACGGCCAAAAAGCTCACCTCGACATTAAATGCTTTAAACGAAAAATAGACATTGACCCAGGTCAGCAGATAAAAGAGCACCGTCAAGCCGATCAGTCGGCGCAGGAAGGCGGAATCGTGGCGGATTGCCGCCACGGCAACCTGGAGTTCCTCGTGGAGTTTTTTCAGTCGTGCGATGACCTTTTCATAGAATTTTTCAAAAAGTGCCGCACTTCGGACAATAATCCCCCGACCACGGCCTTGCCCCGCTTGTTTAATGGCACCGAAAAGCCAGCCACTGAGCCGATTCGGCAAACTAAAAGGGTTTTTCACCAGCCAGATCCAGATGGTGATTACCCCACAGAGCAGACCGGCAGCGGCTGGCATCCAGATATGCGGGTTTCGGTATAGCGATGGGTAGAGCAGTGGTGCTGCAACCACAAGAAAAAACAGCAGGACAATCCCAGAAAACCGTTCGACAAAGACACTGATCGCCGCAAAAGATTGATTTTCGATCAACCGGCCGGCGTAATAGAAACGAACCACATCGCCACCCACGGTTGAGGGGAGGATATTCGAAAAAAAAGAGCCAATCAGATAAATTTTCAGCAGTTGCCAGAAAGGAATCTTTTTCTCTTTGAGGTCGAGAATCAGTTTCCATTTTGCACAACTTGCCAGCATCATGCAGGGGGTGAGGAGAAGCGCCAGACTGAAATAGAACCAGTTGATCCGGGCGAAAACCGCGAGGAGTTCATTGGTTTTGACAAAAGAGAGTAAAACTCCGAAAAAAACCACACTAACCAGGAGTTTCACGACTATCCGCAAGGTCTTCACCCTTTTTCCACTCCTGCTTCGGTCTATTTTACAGGAACATCACCTTGCCCAGACTGCGAGGCAATCGACTTGTCACTGACAGTCGGCCTCTGCTGCTTTGCCCTCATTGTCTTTTACCGATTGGGCCTTCAACCAGCCAAGGCGGATAAAGTAGTGCTGGCCGCAATGCTGCCAGCGCGGGCAGGAGTGGGTAGTGACGGTGACAGGATAGGAACTCTTCAGCCCCTTATCTACCCGACACAGACCCTGATCGCTGTTGAGCAGCCGATAATAGCGGCAGCAGAGACAGTTTTGTGGTTTTTTCTCGTTGGTCATTTTTTCTTTGCGATGATGCCGGTAAAAACCACAGCAACGATTAGGCCAAAGCGCCGCAGCTGGAGGTAAGGCCAGACAGGCTGGGCGAAGCAATTTTCATAGAAAATAACATAGTGTTAAACAATTAAGTTCTAATTCCGCGTACCAAGAACACAATCCATCGCCCCGGTCTGCAGGACACCGAGAACCTTTTCGAGCCCTTGTGGCGTATCGAATTGCAGAGCGGTAACCGCCGTTCCTTTAGGAACTATTTTACGGATCATCCCCTTCAGCACAGCTTTCGGACCAATCTCGACAAAGGTATCGACACCATCGGTGAGCATCGCTTCGATTATCGAGCACCACTGCACCCGGGAGATGATCTGACGGATCATCAAATCCTTGATTGAACTCCGGGAGGTTTCCGTGGCCCCGGTAATATTGAAATAGACCGGGGTTTTCGGCGGAGCAAAGGGGATATCGGCGACAAACTCGGCATAATCGGCCACCGCTCCGGCCATTAGCGGGCTATGGTTGGCAATACTGACATTGAGGGGAACAATCCGGGCACCAAGTCCCTCAAGCACCGCACAGACCTCATCAAGGGCCATGGGGGAGCCGGCGAGAACAATCTGCTCCGGGGTGTTGTGGTTGGCAACGGTGACCGTCCCTTCCCCTTGATAGTCGGCGATAATTTCCTGAATCTGGCCTATGGTCAATCCCAGCACCGCCCGCATCGCTCCCGGGTGGTTTTTCCCTTCGCGTTCCATCAAAGCGCCTCTTTTGGCCACCAACCGCATGGTCTCCTCCAGACCAAGCACCCCGGCAGCATGGAGGGCAGAATACTCGCCAAGGCTGTGGCCGGCGAAACAGCTGATTTCGACCCCTTGCGGCAGGGCTTCGGCAAACGCCTGCCAGCAGATCAGGTTGACCGCAGTAAGCGCCGGCTGGAGGTGGCCGGCTTTGGTCAATTCTTCCATAGGACCGGTGCTGCAGAGTTCCCCAAGGGGCAATTCGCAGCAGGCTTCAGCCATGCCGAGCAGAGCAGCACTGGATGCGCTGGAAGTGACAAACTC
>JAZBOD010000066.1:0-5728 GCA_036350955.1 Desulforhopalus sp.
ACCGCATATCCGCCTATGATGTAGTGATGGACACCCCGGTTCCCGGCAAGGGGGTGGTACTTACCAGCCTTTCCCTGTTTTGGTTCCAACTCCTGGGCGATATTGTCGAAAATCATCTGATCAGTGCCGAGGTGCAGGACTATCCGGCACTTTGTCAACCCTACAGTGAACAGCTCCGGGGCAGGTCGATGCTGGTAAAAAAGACCCAGCCGCTCCCTGTGGAATGTATTGTCCGGGGCTATCTCTCTGGCTCTTTCTGGAGCGCCTACAAAAAAGATCGGGTGGTCTGTGGTTTTGAGCTCCCCGAGGGAATGAAAGAGTCTGAGGCCTTTGCCGAACCGCTCTTTACCCCGTCGACCAAAGCGGCGCAGGGGGAGCACGACGAAAATATCTCCCTGGCGCAACTGGAGGAGACTCTCGGCCGGCAACGAGCGGGGGAGATCAGCAGAATATCCCTCGAACTCTACCAAAAGGCCGCGGATTTTGCCCGACAGAAGGGGGTCATCATTGCCGATACCAAATTCGAACTGGGGGAACTGGATGGCCGGCTGGTGCTGATTGATGAAGTGCTTACCCCGGACTCGTCACGTTTTTGGCCGATGGAACAGTATCAGGTTGGCAGTTCGCCGCCCAGTTTTGACAAACAGTATCTGCGGGACTACCTCTCCAGCCTTGGCTGGGACAAAAAACCGCCCCCACCAGCCCTGCCGGAAGAGATCGTTGAGAAGACCGGACTGCGCTACCGTGAGGCGCTCGAGAGAATCACCTCTTAACCGGGGTACCAAGGGGACATCTCCGGTGAAGAGCCTGGCGATGCTGGTCCTTCAGGAGGCTTTCAGGCACTCCTGGAGCACTGCATCCAGAGAGGTGTCCTGAAAGGTGTAGCCTGCCGCAAGCAGTACCCGTGGGATTGCCCGGGTACTGCTCAGGACCATCTCGTCGGCCATTTGCCCGAGAATACTCTTGGCCAAAAAAGCTGGGACTTTGAAAAAAGTCGGCCTGCCAAGGGCCTTGCCCAGAGCGACGGTCAATTGGCGATTGGTCACCGGGGTTGGAGTGACAACGTTGACCGGCCCATGGACGCTGGTTTTGCCCATCAGAAAATCGATAACCCCGACGACATCGCCAACACTGATCCAGCTGACATATTGACCACCACTGCCAATAACCCCGCCAAACCCAGCGCGAAAGGGGGGGATCATCCTCTGCAGTGCGCCACCTTTACCGCTGAGAATCATCCCGAAGCGGAGATTAACCGTGCGGATACCCAGATCACGCAACGGTTCAAGCTCTTTTTCCCACTGTCGGCAGACTTCGGCAAGAAAACCGCTCCCCGGTGAGCCGGTTTCATCGACGGTCTGCTCGCCCCGATTGCCGTAGAAACCCACCGCCGAAGCACAGAGCACGACCCGGGGTTTTTGCGGCAGAAGGGAAATAAAGTCGACGAGTTCGCGGGTGCCGACAATCCGGCTATCAAGAATCCGTTGTTTTTGGGCGGCTGACCACCGCCCGGAAGAGACATTTTCTCCGGCCAGATGGACCACCTGGTCACATACCCGCTCGCGCTCGGAGATGGCGTGGGTTGCCCAGAAATTTTTTCCCCCGCTTTTCTTTTCTCTTTGTAAGCATTGCACAGTATGGCCCTGCTGAAAAAGGGCCTCGACCAGGGCACTGCCGACCAGACCACTGCAACCGGTAACCAGGGTTTTCATCATCTCTCCTCGGGAAGGATGGAAATATTCTCATGGGCGTTTGGGAAAGAATTTTCTCTGGGTATTTGGCCCGTTTATCGGGGGGAGTCTACAATCGGGCGATCCGCTCCACTATCTGGTCACATACCTGATCCTGGCTGAGAAGGGAACCGGCAACGGTAATGTCGGCATAACGCTGATAGAGCGCGAGACGTTCGGCAAAAAGGTCTTGAAAACTCTGCTCCGGGCGTTTTGCCAACCCTCGGGTCTCATAGTTATGGATCCGCGCCCTCAGGGCATCAAGGTCGGCATGGAGAAAGACGGTAATGCCCTGCCTTTTCAGGTGATTCATCGCCGGTTCACTGTAGGCGGCGCTGCCGCCGGTGGCGATAACATGTTCAAGGCATTCTATTCCCAGCAAAACCCGCTCTTCGACAGCCCGAAGAGCCATATGCCCATCAGCATCGACAATATCCTGCAGGGTACGTTTTTCCACCTGCTGAATGAGAAGGTCGGTGTCGAGGAAGTTTTTCGCGGTGACCTTGGCGAGGATTACCCCGACTGTGCTTTTTCCCGAACCGGGCATGCCGATCAGGATAATATTGGATCTGTGGTCTTTCACCCTTGTCTCCTCATTTTTTTGCAGAATAATCCTGGGCAAACGGTAAAGCAGTCCTTGCCGAGCGCAAGAGCTGACCGGTCAGCGCGCCAATTCTTTTCGTTTGGCAGGGAAGGTCTTCGGCCTGGGCAGAAACAAGAAAAGATCTTGACAGGGAGTGGTAACCAAGCGAAGATTCTCGAGAAGGTCAAATAGGCATTCCCTTCAGACCTGGGGGGACAGGGATTCTTGACGCTCTCTCTTGGCTGATAGACGGCAAAGGTGGAGAGGATAACATTTATCTCTGGGATATCGTTGCCGCCTGCGGTAAAATTTTACCCAGGCTTTGACCTGAAGCTCTCTGCTCTTTCCTGAAGAGAGAGGAGCCAAAAAGAACAGATCCCAGTATTTTGACGGCAGAATAAAAAAGAAAAGGATACGATAATGGATTTCTTAAGCAGAATTGCCGACTGGTTTGCAGCAACCAACCTGCACGACCAGATTCTCAATGTCGAAGTGGTTCCTCTCTTTACCAACCCGTACTTTATTATCCCTTTCAGTATTCTTATCCTCTACATGCTTTATAAGCAAAATTGGCGCGACCTGATCATTCTCGCCATCTGTATCGCCGTCTGGTGGGCCTCGGGAACGCCGTACATGAACAGTCTCATCGTTAACGGCGAGATCCAGATCGGCAAAGTGCTCCCGGTTATCTTTGGCGGAGCGGCAGTGGTCGGGTTTTTGATTTATCTGCTGTTTGGCAGATCTGACTGAGAGAAACGATGCGTTTCCGCAACGGTATATTTATTGTCACCGAAGAAGATCACTGCCCGCTCTACAATGTTCGGGAGGAAATAACGGTTCGTGAAGGGGTGCTTACCCTGCCAGCGGGCAAAGCGACCTGCCTGACCCTGGCCAAAGATCTGGTGGAGATAGCCTCCGCCGATACCAGTTACGAGAGTATCTCGCAGGGGACGACACAAAAAGCCAAATTTGAGTGTGGTGGCTGTACCGGCCTGATTCGTTTTGAATATAAAAAAGACAAAGGCTATGCCACCCTGCAAATGAAACTGCTGGCGGCCACCGAACGGCGGGAAAAGGTCGAGGGCGTTCAGGAGTTCGCCGGATTGTTACGCGGCATCGATGTATTCGCCCCCCTCACCGATGACGACCTTCTCGACCTCGCCACCCTGCTTGATCTCAACGATTACCCCTGGCAGTTTCCCTTAGCCCAGAAAGGTGACCCCGGTAACCGGCTGTTCATTATCCTTTCCGGTCGGGCTGAAGTTATTGACGACAATGGCCTTGTCCTGGCGGAACTCGGCGTCGGTGAGGTTTTTGGTGAGATGAGTCTGCTCTCCGGAGAACGGGTGACGACGACGATTATGGCTGCTGAACCGTGCCGGGTGGCAACGATGAATCAGAAGAATTTTCGCCATATCCTTACCCGTTTTCCCGCCCTGCAGATCTTTTTTTATAAGTTACTGGTCAGCAGAATCACCAAGATGAACCTGCAACGGGCCGAAGAGCTCGCCTCCGGAATGGTCGGGCAGCTATCCGATATCTCGCCCGTTGAACTCTGCCAAATGATCAATAACAACCAGAAAACCGGCAGACTCAACCTTGACTGTGATGACCGCAAGGCAACCCTGCTGTTTAATGAGGGGGAACTGGTTGGGGTGGAGCTTAATGGCTTTTCCGGCCAGGAAGCCTTTTACCGGATATTGGCGATTACCAATGGCCGCTTCAAGTTTATCCACGGCCTCTCAGACAAAGAGAAAAGGCTCGATGTGATCGGCGGTTTTATGGCAATGCTGATGGAAGGGATGAAACGAATCGATGACCTTTAGTACCATAGAAATTCGCTCTTGCTGTTTAAGAGCGAATTTCGTGATGGTACTTATCCCCACATTTGTTGGTGGGGGTTAGTACCCTAGAGTTTTTCTCTTGCTGTTTAAGAATGAATTTCGTGATGGTACGTATCCCCTCTGCTGAGGATGGAGAGTGAGTGTTAGGTCAAATAGCTGATTGTTCAGGATTGCACAGCTGGTTTGGTTTTCTCCAAGGCACGACTGAGGGCGGGAAGGAGCAACCCTATGCAGACGAAACAGTTGCCAAGTCAGGGGGAACCAAAAGGGCAAGGCGATGGCGATGAGCCGCCGGCAGAACAAAAACGACATCCTCAAAATACTTGGCAGCAGCGAGTTCGGTGAGGCCTGGCCACGCCTGAACCACTATCCACCGGCCCGGCTTCTCAACCCTCTCTTCTCCGCCCTCTGCTCCACCCGGGAACGGGTGCGTTGGAACAGTGTGCAGGTGTTTGGCCGGCTGGTACCTCTCCTCGCCGACACTGACCTGGAAAGCGCCCGGGTGGTGATGCGCCGCTTTCTCTGGAGCCTCAACGACGAATCTGGCGGCATAGGTTGGGGAGCCCCGGAAGCGATGGCGGAAATTCTTTGTCATTCTGGAGTACTCCGCGGCGAATATCTCCATATGCTGCTCTCCTATATGGCTGAGGACGGCGAAGAGTTGTTTCAGGATGGCAACTATCTGGAACTGCCCCTGCTCCAGCGTGGGCTTCTCTGGGGCATTGGCCGGCTGGCCGAGATGCATGGTGATGAACTGCTCGCCCGGGGGGCGGATGCCGCAGTGGCTGCCTACCTCAAATCGGTCGATCACCAGGTGGTGGGCCTGGCTATCCGGGCACTTGCTTTTTTCGGTTCAGCAAAGGCACGGCAGAAAATTGCCGCCTGCACCGGCAGTGCACTCCCGGTGTTGGTCTTTACCGGCCAGGAAACCAGAGAAATGCCCCTGGGCGAGATCGCCACAGAGGCATTGGCGATGATTGACGCCCGCCTTACGCCCCATCAGGCTTGAGCCAGGGGGAAGGTACTCTTTTTGCACATATCATCCGGAAGAGAGTATCCCCGGCGGCATCGGCGGCACCATCCACCTGCCAAGGGTGTAACCGCCATCGACACATAAAGCGCATCCCGTAGTGTAACGAGCCTGCATCGCGAGAAAAGTAACCGCTTCGGCGACCTCTTCCGGCAGCCCGGTCCGTTTCAGCAGAATAGCTGCCCGAATCTCCTCCTGCTCGGCTTGAGAGAGGGACTGCCAGCCCCGGGTGCCCTCGCCATGCCGGCCTTGAATCAGGCCGAGAACGACCTCGTTGACCCGAATATCCGGTGCCGCCTCGCGTGCCCAGGTCTCGGTGAAGATACTGACTCCACGATTGGCGGCACTGTAGCCGTCGCTGAAAAAGGCCGCAGCAGGGCCGCTGCGGCCGGTCTCCCCGGCGATTGAGGTGACATTGATCACTGCACCGCCGCAACGCCCTGCCATGAGCGGAAAAAGGTTACGGAAAAGCAGCCATTTGGCCCTTAACGTTGTGTCTAATTCGAGATTCCATTGGTCCCGGTTATGCTCCAGATGATAC
>JAZBOD010000067.1:0-10852 GCA_036350955.1 Desulforhopalus sp.
CCGATCAAGCCGGTGACCTTTGGCGTCAAAGAGTCTCTGCTCTCTTACCCGGTATTCAAACATGTGATGCAGGCCAGTCAACCAATCGCGGTAACCCGAACCAATCCCCGACAGGACCTGAAAACCGTCCTTGGTGAGGGAAGTGCCAAGCTGAGTAACGGCATCTCGGTGATTGTCTTTCCCCAGACGACCAGATCCCATCACTTTGATCCGGCTCAGATGAGTTCGATCGGGGTAAAACTTGCCAAAAAGGCCGGGGTGCCGATCATTCCCCTTGCCCTGCAGACCGATGCCTGGCAAAACGGCCGCTGGCTGAAAGATTTTGGCAGGCTGGACAGCAGGAAAAGGGCTCGCTTCGCCTTTGGCACGCCATTAGTGGTCGAAGGAAAAGGGGATACGGAACAGACGCTGATCAACGGCCATATCGCCGAACGGCTGCAGGCCTGGTCTGAGGAGGCAGCAGGATAGTCCAGTCGGAAGAACCACGCCGAAAATGAGGGTCTTTCGGCGGTAAAATTCCCTCAGATCTCATCCTCTGCGGCAGGATCGTCTTCGTTGAGTTCGTCGTCGATAATCTCGTCGACCTCTTCATCGAGATCGCCGTCGCCCTCGTCCTCGACTTCATCGTCCCCGACAACTTCGAGATCGTCATCGAAATCGTCGTCCTCCTGTTGCCGAACTGCTTTGGGGATTTTTGATTCAGGGAGGATGATTGCGGTGATCTTTGCCACCTCTTCCTTGAGATCGGGATCCTGGCGGCAGACATCGCAGGAGCTGATATGCTGCTCCATGAACGAAACCATCCGGGCCGGAGCCATGGTCTCTTCGCGGACGTGGGTGTACCACGACTTAATCATTCTGACTAATCTTTCACACTGCATAGAGGCTTTTTAACAAATCCCAGCTCTTTGTACAGACCGGTAGGGCCGGTTCTGAAGTTTTGCGCGGCAAACGCGCCAAATATAATAAGTAGTTGTTTTCAAGGTCAACAATTATTAGTATAGTAGCTCTCTTTTCGCAGTACCAGATGGAAGTGGATAGGGCACTGGTGGCTCTCCCGGACTTCAAATCCGGTGTAGCGGGTTAATAGCCCGTTAGGTGGGTTCGATTCCCATGCACTTCCGCCAATGCTCATCCCGCCGATGTTCTCATCAACGGATGTCCCATCTCTTCCCGTTGCCGGACATAGGCTTCCGCCACCTTCCTGGCGATGTTGCGGATCCTGCCGATATAGCGGGTCCGTTCATTGACGCTGATTGCCTTGCGGGCATCGAGAAGGTTGAAGGTGTGGGAGCACTTCAGGCAGTAGTCATATCCTGGGAGGATCAGTTTGCGCTCGACCAGCCGGAGCGCCTCCGCTTCATAGGTATCAAAGAACATCAGCAGTTTTTCAACGTTGGCCTCTTCAAAATTGAAGGTGGAGAACTCCACTTCAGCCTGGTGGAAGATCTCGCCGTAGCTGATCTCATCGTTCCAGGCGATCTGGTAGACACTTTCCACCCCCTGCAGGTACATGGCGATCCGTTCGAGGCCATAGGTGATTTCGACGGTTGTCGGGTGAAGATCAATTGACCCTGCCTGCTGAAAGTAGGTAAACTGGGTGATCTCCATACCGTCAAGCCAGACTTCCCAGCCCAGCCCGGATGCCCCGAGGGTCGGCGATTCCCAGTCATCTTCGACGAAACGGATATCATGGTCGAGCAGATTGAGGCCAAAGCGCTGCAGGCTGCCAAGATAGAGTTGCTGGACGTTGAGCGGTGAGGGCTTGATAACCACCTGATACTGATAGTAGTGCTGGAGGCGGTTGGGATTGTCGCCGTACCTGCCGTCGGTTGGGCGACGGGAAGGCTGTGGATATGCGGCTTTCCAGGGTTCCGGGCCGAGGGCCCGCAGCAGGGTGGCCGGATGAAAGGTGCCGGCCCCGACCTCCATATCGTAGGGTTGCTGGACGACGCAGCCCTGCTCGGCCCAGTAACTGCTGAGCTGAAAGATGATATCTTGAAAATTCATGCACGGTCCTCTTCGCTCTTAGAAAAAATGGGGGCTGGCGTCAGGCAAAGCCGTTGCGGGAGGCAATGCGGCCGTTCCATTATCCGGCTGGCCCTTTTGCCCTGGTAGTATATAATTGCAATCTTGACTTTTGTCTATGGGGTCATCATTGTATGGCGGCTGAGGAGTTGAGAAAGTTGTTTGTTGTTTAATACCATCAAGGCGCCCGCCCAGTTTCTCGGGACGGTATCACTCTCGTTGCGCAAGCCCTCGGAGCGTAGCGGCAGAACAGCCGGCAATCGACGAGGAGAAAAATGCACGCCATCGATAATCTTCAGGAACTCTCGGAAATAGGCCGTCTCCTTCGCCAGAGCAGGAGCATTGCGATTGTTGGCCTCTCGCCCAAAGAGAGCCGGCCAAGCAATATGGTCGGGCGGTATCTGCTTGATGCCGGATACACCATTTTTCCGGTCAATCCCGGCCAGGAGATTCTTCTTGGCCGGCAATGCTACCCCGATCTTTCTGCCCTGCCAGAGCAGGTCGATATAGTCGATATTTTCCGAAAATCTGAAGATATCCCCGAAGTGGTCGAACAGATTCTCTCCCTGCCCCAGTTACCGAGAGCGATCTGGATGCAGCAGGGGATCGTCCATGAAGAGGCGGCGAATCGGGCGCGTAATCGCGGGGTGATGGTGATCATGGACCGCTGCATCAAAATCGATCACCGCAATCTTCTCGGCGCTTAGTCCGCCAGCCGCACCAGGATGGAACCCCGTCTTTTGAGCATCCGTGGCGCACGGATGCATAATCTGAAGAATATCGACGTTGATCTGCCGCGCAACCGGCTGGTGTTGTTCACCGGTCTTTCCGGGTCGGGGAAATCGACGCTTGCCTTTGATACCCTCTACGCTGAAGGCCAGCGCCGCTATGTTGAATCACTGTCAACCTATGCTCGACAGTTTCTCGGGCAGATGGACAAACCCGATGTCGATGCCCTGGAAGGACTCTCCCCGGCAGTCTCCATCGAACAGAAAACCACCAGTAAAAATCCCCGCTCCACCGTCGGTACGGTTACCGAAATCTACGACCATCTACGCCTGCTCTATGCCCGCTGTGGCCGCCCCCACTGCCACAAGTGCGGCAGCGGCATCCAGGCCCAGTCGATTGAGGATATGGTCAACAGCCTGCTTCAACTGCCGGAGGGGGAAAAGGTCATTCTTCTTGCCCCGCTGGTCACCGAGCGTAAAGGGCGCCACGAACAGCTTCTGGCGAGAATCCGCAAAGAGGGGTATGTCCGGGTCCGGGTCGACGGAGATATCCTCCATACCGACGACATTCTTGCCCTTGACAAGAACAAGAAACATTCGATTGAGGTGGTTGTTGACCGGCTGGTGATCAAGCCGGATATCCGCCGCCGGTTGACCGACTCGGTGAGCACAGCGGTGCAGCTGGCTGATGGCCTGCTGCTGGTACTCTTCCCCGATGAGGCTACAGAGCAGATCTACAGTGAACTGGCCGCCTGCCACAGCTGTGGCATTTCTCTGCCGCCGATCACCACCCAGCTCTTCTCTTTTAACAACCCCCAGGGCGCCTGTGATGAGTGCGGCGGTCTCGGGGTCAAGCAGTTTTTTGACACCGCGCTGGTGGTCCCCGATCAGACCAGGAGCATCCGTGAAGGGGCGATTGCCCCCTGGGGCTGGCGGCGGGAAGACTCTTACACCGGTCATCTGCTCGAATCGGTGGCCAGACATTACCGGGTCTCCTTGGATACCCCTTTCCAACAACTGCCTGCCGCAGTGCAAAAGGTTTTTTTGTTCGGTTCCGGGCGGGAAGAGATCACCTTCCACTACCGTAAAGGGCGACGGGTAATGTCGGCGGTGAAGCCATTTGAAGGGGTGATACCGCAGCTTGACCGGCGGTTCCACGAAACCGGTTCACCAATGATCCGCGAGGAGCTGGGCCGCTATATGAACGAGCAGCGGTGCCCACTCTGTCATGGAGCCCGGCTCAAACCAGAGGCTTTGGCCGTCAAGGTGGGCGACTGGTCGATTTATGAGCTGACCTGCCTCTCCATTGCCCGGCTGCTGGAAGAACTGCCACTATTGCCCTTTACCGCTCGGGAGAGAAAAATCGGTGAACCGGTGCTCAAAGAGATTGTCGACCGGCTCTCCTTTCTCGAGGATGTTGGTCTTGGCTATCTCACCTTGGAGCGTCGGGCCGGAAGCCTCTCCGGTGGAGAGGCGCAGCGGATTCGCCTTGCTTCGCAGATCGGTTCGCGGCTGGCCGGCGTCCTCTACATTCTCGACGAACCAAGCATTGGCCTGCACCAGCGAGACAACAATAAATTGATCAACACCCTGCTAGAGCTCCGCGATCTGGGCAACAGCGTCATCGTCGTCGAGCACGACACCGACACTATTCTCGCCGCCGACCACGTTCTCGACATGGGCCCCGGCGCTGGAATCCATGGCGGCAGTGTCGTCTATAGCGGCGATGTGGCCGGATTGCTCGCCAGCACCACCTCAATTACCGGGGCCTATCTCTCCGGCAGGCTGGCAATCACCACCCCACTCCGGCGGCGGAAAATCCGCCTGGCCGCGAAACAGTGCCTGCGGGTGGAAAACGGCCGGGCGAACAATCTCAAAAGTATTGCGGTTTCCTTTCCGCTCGGGGCAATGGTCTGCGTAACCGGAGTCTCCGGGTCAGGAAAGAGCTCTCTGGTCATGGAAACCCTGTTTAAACTGGCCCGGGCCGGACTTGCCGCCCGCAAGGGGATCATCGAGGTGGATGGTGTCCGTCTCAGTGGGATCGAGTTGATTGACAAGATAATTGATATTGACCAGAGCCCGATCGGCCGGACCCCTCGCTCCAATCCAGCTACCTATACCGGGGTCTTTACTCCGATCCGTGACCTCTTTTCTCGGCTGCCCGAATCCCGTTCGCGGGGTTATAAACCCGGGCGTTTCAGCTTCAATATCAAGGGCGGGCGCTGTGAAGCGTGTGAAGGGGAAGGGGTTAACCGGATTGTTATGCACTTTCTCCCCGACATCTATGTCGAGTGTGAGACCTGCAAGGGGCGACGCTATAACAGTGCCACTCTGGAAATCAGTTACCGGGGGTGCAACATTCACCAGATCCTCGCCATGACTGTCGAGGAAGCGCTGGAGTTTTTTCAAAATATTCCGGCGATTAAAAACCGGCTGCAGACCCTTTTTGATGTTGGCCTTGGCTATATTTCCCTTGGTCAATCCTCGGTAACCCTCTCCGGGGGAGAGGCACAGCGGGTCAAACTGGCCAAGGAACTCTCCGGACGGAGCAGTGGCCGAACCCTCTATATCCTCGATGAACCGACAACCGGTCTCCACCCCGCTGATATTCAGCATCTGCTCCATGTCCTCAACCGTCTGGTCGATCAAGGCAACACGGTAGTGGTCATTGAGCACAATCTCGATGTGATTAAAACCGCCGACTGGATCATTGACATCGGCCCCGAAGGTGGCGACGGCGGTGGCGAGATTGTCGCGGTCGGTGCTCCGGAAACCTTAAGGGGAATGGCTGCATCGCATACCGGCCATTTTCTTGACAAGGTTCTGCCCTGATCGGGAAAAAGAGTACCCTGAACCTTGCCAGGGTGGGTCAAGTGGGGTCTAATAGGCGGACTTATCCCCCCTGCTGTGGGAGAGGATATACCCCCTTTGGTTGTGCGGGTAATTGCCCGCTTTATACAGGTTCCGGCCGAACTGAACACCAGGTCGGCGCTCTACCGAATCCGGCCCGGTGATTGTCGTACGTTGGCAGCCGCCGTTTGCCACCTTGTTAAACATATCACCACTGAGGAAATTATGGCTGAACAGACCCCAGAAACCACCCCGGCCAAGCCGGAATTCCGGATGCAGAAGATGTACCTCAAGGATTTCTCCTTTGAAAACCCCAATGCCCCGACGGTGTTTACCGCCCAGCAGAAAAAGGAACCGGCTGTCGAGGTTAACCTGCAGTTAAATCACCGGCAGATTGACGGTGACCACTGGGAGGTGAGCCTGCAGATCACCGCCAAGGTTGCTTCTCGCGAGGATGAGAAGGTCTTGTTTATTTTGGAGATTGACCATGCAGCGGTCTTTTTGCTGAAAAACATCCCGGAGGAACATCTGCCGATGCTCCTGGGGGTGGACTGTCCGACTCTGCTCTTTCCCTTCACCCGGCAGTTGGTCAGTCAGGTTTCCCTGGATGGTGGTTTCGTGCCTTTCTTGATGGAACCAGTCAACTTTATGGCGCTTTATCAGAACTCCTTAAAGAAAAAGCAGGCCGAACAGAAGAATTGATCAGTTGGACATTGCTGAAAAATAAACAGGGGGTGCCATACGGCACCCCCTGTTTATTTTAAGAGAAGATTGGTAACTTAGAAGAGACCGTTGGCGACAAAGTGGTCAACCAGGGAGGAAACGCCCTTGTCGATCGCCTGGTTGAACAGGGTGTCGTACTGGTTGTCGGCAAAGACCGACTCGGGGGAGACCTGCACCCGGATCCGGTTGGTCCAGACCACTTGACCGCTACTCGCCTCCTGTACCCAGATCCGCATCTGCACTACCGCCTGGTCAACCTTACCGCTGTTGTTGGCGACCATTCCTAAGGCTCCGCCGGCGGCTGCCCAGAAAATGGCGTTGGTGCTGCCGTCAACCATGCCGAGGATGCTGTTGTCGCCGTCCCAGGGGAAGGTGGCGTTGTTGTAGCCGATAACCCCGCCATAGAGGGCCCCGGCCAGAGCTTCATTGCGGGCATCGTAGGCATCGGAACTGGCAAATCCGTTGAAAACCCGGCTGGTGCCACCATAGATAAACGGCAGGAGGCCGCGTTTCCAGGGCTCCCAGGTGGCCTCCTGACGGGTCTTGAATTCGAGGATCCGCCCGCGCATCACATAGTCGGCGTTAAATTTTCGGCCCATCTTGGCGATCGCTTTCTGGTCGATGGCATGGGTCCCCGGGGCATCGGAGACGTTCTGCACCGACGAGAACTTCTGTTGCTGGGCATAACCGCGTAACACCTGCTTCATCGTCCCAGACCATTCGTTGGTCAGTTCAAAGGCCAGGCTCTCCGACATTGGCCCACCGTAGGCCTCGACGCTGATGATCCCTTCGTCGGCGAGATAGCCGAAGACATCCTCCTGGACCGCCATGCCGAAGCCGTTTTTCACCAGATTGTCGGTGAGGGCTTCGGTGACCGCAAGGTTGCGCCGGTAGGCACCGGCGAGGTCGTCGGCTTCGGTATAGTCGGCAAAGGGGAGGATAATCATCGTCCGGCCATTGCCCCTGGCGTACGGATCGGGTGGATCAGCAACTTTTAGGGTTTCAATGACAGTCTGGCCACAGCCCGTAAGGATCACCGCTGACAGCAGATAGAGTAGGTATTTGAACTTCTGCATATTCTTCTCCCTAAAAATTTCTCGTTAAATCGTGGCCAAAAAACTGATCCCCAGCCTTAAATGATCCGCGGTTGCAGTAATATGATGAGCTCTCGTTTTCTTTCAAGTTTTTCTTCGTAACCAAAAAGGTATTTAAAGAACGGGATATTTTTCGTACCCGGGATGAACGAATCGTCTTTCGATGAGACACTGGTAATCAGGCCGCCGATGACCAGCATTTCCCCATCCTTGACCTTGACAGTCGTGCTGATCTCGCGAACGCTGATAATCGGTAAACCAATTTCACCAAGGCCAAGTTGGCGGTATTCAATGGGCTCTTCTAGTTCAGAGGTTACCGGGACAAGGTTAAGGATAATTTCATTGTCATCGAGGATGTTGGCGGTCAAGGCCAGGCCGACGCCCGACAACGCACGAGCCGTCTCAGCAGTGTAGGTGATTGTTCCGGTGTTGCCGTCAGTATCTGAGGTAATACTGTCGATATAGGTGACATTGCGGCCAACGGTGATCAGGGAGGGCTGGCCGTTCATTACGCTGAGTTTGGGGTTGGAGAGAATGGTGGTTTCGCCCTGCTCGTCTACCGCTTTGACAAAAGAATCAAAGCTGAAGGCTGCCAGGGAAATTGCCCCTCCGAGACTGCTGCTAAGACCTTCAGTAATGATCTTTGCCGCGGTAACTCCCGATGTGGCAACTGAACCAGCGATACTTTCTGTTACCCCATTAAAAAGATTGGTGCCGGTGTCACCTGTGAGGGAGTCAGGAAGCGTATAGTCAAAGCCACGATCACGGGTCCGGGTCGTCGTATTGGTGGTCGTATTGGAGCGATTAGTGGTCAGGGAGCTGTTTTCGCTATCGGTAGTTGTCCTCGAATAGGTGTCGTTGATCGTAAACAGGCCGGGGCCAATAGTCAGGCTTTCAAATATTTGATTCCAGTTCAGGCCAATTGCCGAGTGGTCGTCAAGTTGTACTTCAATAATTTTTGCTTCAATGGAGACCTGCTTGTAAAGCTCTCTCTTCAGGCTGGAAAAATAAACCTCAAGCTTGTCCATAAGGGGGCGGGGAGCGGTTACGGTGATCAGGCCAACCGGTTTGTCGATAAAGTAGGAATTCCCGCCGGAGGATCTTCGAAAGGTGGCACGGACTTCTTGCTGTGCGTCAACTACTTGAGAATCAGGAGATCCTGTTCCAGGAGTATTGCTTTCAGTTGTTGCTGTTGCATCTGTAGCCTCAACTTCATCCGTAGACCAGATGTTTAAGACTGCATTAAGGTTATTTTCAATGCTATTCCAAGTGTTAAACTCAATGCCACCAGGTTTGCCGTCGTGGGGGTTGTTAATTGCTGTCCCGTCGGTCATTAAGGAGATCTCCCCACGGACATCGGAACTGCCCTCTCCACCACTGCTGCCAAGAACATCACCGCCAGTGTCGGTTTTGTATGCTTGCTTTAAAAATGGCATGGCGATATGGAACTGCCGCGTTTCCTTGTATTTGACGATTATCGTCGAGCCTTGTACTTCATGGTAATAGTCGACCTGGCGGAGAAGGTTGTCGATGGCCAGAAAAAAATCGTCCTGGGCGCTGATATTGACGTCGACCAAGACATTTTGGTCGACATCGCTGGCCCAGGAGACGTTCATCTCTTTCAGGGCGGCGAGACGTTTCATGATATCCCACAGTGGCTGCGGCCCGCTGGTCGAGGTTATCCGGGCACCAACCTTCAACGCGCTCTCTTCGGCCAGGGTTGCCTCTTCCTGTTCGTGATCCTCCTGATCGACAAAATAGGAGGCCCGCTGGTAGCGCACCGGCAGGGTCGCCGGCGGTGGCGGGGGCGCTGGAGTCAGGGCCGGTTCGGCCGCCGGCGGGAGACTATCCTGGGCCGCCATTCCGCTATCCTGCTTCCCTGTCGTGCTGGTGGCCACGCAGGAGGCGAGAAGGAGCGCAAGCAGGATCAGGCTGCTGGAGAGGAGGATGTTTTTTAGGGACTTCATACAAACCTCTTGGACGTAAAGTTTTTTATAAAAATTGATTCCGGCAAAGAAAAGCTCAATTACTCTCGTGTAAAGCCAGGCGGCCTTCGATGTAGCGCCGTAGATCGGGCCGCATCTGGAACCCGGAGGCGAGTACCGCCCGGTACTGGGCGCCGGCAGCCTGTTCCTGATCAAGCTTGTCGAGGAGCCGGGCCTTGCCTACCATGGTTTCCAGAGTCTCACCATGCAGATCGTGGAATTTATCGATTAGCTTCAGGGCTGCATCATTTTGCCCGTTGTTTTCGCTGAAGGCGGCGAAACTGAGCAGGGCCTCTGCCATCGGCTGAGGACCGCTGATCGCCTGGGCAAAGTATTCCTGGGCCTCGGCAAGACGTTCCATATTTGCTGCACCGATGGCTGCATAGAGGGCAGCCCGAGCGTCTTGTGGATCCTTTTTCAGACTCTCCTTGGCATAAAACAGGGCCTTGGCGTTCATCCCCAGGTTGACCAAGTGGAGAGTGGCCAGGCGATTGCTGATTTTGGTGTTGTCCGGCCAGAGTTCCAGGGCCTTGATGTAGAGTTCGGCGGCACCTTCGAAGTCCTCTCTTTTTTCAAGGGACCTTGCCTTGGCCATCAGTTCTTTGGCCTGGACCACTTCCGGCGGCTGGCTGGCGGCCTTCTCGATAACCAGCGCTTCCTCTTCAATAACCTCTATATCGGCTTCAAAGGCGAGATTATCTTCCGCCCTGGTCGGCCAGACAAATTCCTTCTCGGCGGGATAGATGACGATAGTGTTGAACCGTTCTTCTTTCTTGAGGTCCATCAGGTTGAGAATGATATCCAGGGCGAAATCCCAGGGCACGTCGTTGAGCGCTAGGGTGAGTGACCCCTGCACCGCCTCATCAACGATGATGTTGAGGTCGGTAATCTGTCTGAACAGGCGAAAGACGTTGTGGATGTCGATTTTGTAGAAATCGACACTGATTCGCTGCTTCTGGTAGCCGGAAAAAGAGAATTCATCCTTGAGCGAGACCGCCTTGTCTTCTGCCGCACTGAGGGTAACCTGGGGGTCCTGGCTGAGGAGCTGCTCAGTGGAGTCGATCAGCTGGTCAAGGGTGGCATCCGTTGCCCCAGCCGGTTCGGTAGCCGCTGCCTGGGCGGTAGCGGTAGCTTCCGGTAAAACTGCGGCCGCCTTGGCTGTGGCCGGGAACATTCTGACCTGCAGGCCATTATCGCCGAGCCGTTCCACCGCATAGTCGTGACTGTCGGCAAGGGTGAAAGAAAAACGCATCAACGCCGGGTCCTGATCTTTGAGGTCGCTGACCTCAACGCTGACAAATCCGTTGGCCGGCAAAGCGCTGGGATCGGTCTGCAGGGAGCTGGCGAGACTCGCCCCGGCTATGTCGACAACCACCCGGAAAGGAGCAAAACGTTCGGATACTGTGTAGATCGGTGGGTTTTCGCCGCCGAGGGTGTAATGGAG
>JAZBOD010000068.1:0-12119 GCA_036350955.1 Desulforhopalus sp.
GCCTGAGCCAGGCCGGTTTAGTGCTCCGGGGTGGTTTCGTCGATGAGGGCATCGCCATACTCCTGCGGCATACGAATAAAGGCCCGGTCAAAAATTGCCGGAAGATGATCCCCAAGTCCGGCCTTTACTGAGGACATTTCCAGATCCCTCCCGGTTTCCCGGCAGAGGCTGGTCATCTGCACTCCGGCAAGACCACAGGGGTTGACCCAGGAAAACGGGGTAAGAGAAAGGGAGATATTCAAGGCCATCCCGTGGAAGCTCACCCCGTGCCGGACGGCAATTCCGACGCTGCCAAGTTTGCGCTCTGCCACCCAGACTCCATGGTTTCGCGGATCACGGCCCGCCGTCACGCCGCAAGTGGCGGCGAGCCTGATCATCACCTCCTCGAGGCGCCAGACGTATTCAGCCACCCGCATCCCCGCCTGGGCCAGGTGGAGGATCGGGTAGAGGACCAGCTGGCCCGGACCATGGAAGGTGACATCTCCCCCCCGTTCCACCCCCACCAGGGCAATTTCCGCCTGCTCCAGAAAGGCTGGGCTAACCAGCAGATTGTTCCTTCCCCCGCGCCTGCCGAAAGTAAAGACGGCCGGGTGCTCGGTAACCAGGAAGATATCCTCTGCCGCCCCCCCTGCCCGCCGCCGGGCAACCAGAGCACGCTGCAGGTGATGAACCCTGGTGTACGGCTGATTGCCCAGATCAACGAGAGCGGCAGCTGGTAACTCACCCACAGAGACAGGGCTGCCGGGCAGCCCGGGTCTCATCGAGCCGACACAGTTTTGCCCGGACCGGGGCCTGCCGGAGCAGCTCCGGGTCATCATCAGCCTCCTGAACAATCTGCTTTACCGTGGCGATAAAGCGATCAAGCTCCTCTTTTGATTCGGTCTCGGTCGGCTCGATCATGATTGCCCCGGGAACCACCAGCGGAAAATAGATGGTTGGCGGATGGTAGCCGTAATCGATCAGCCGCTTGGCAAAATCCAGGGTGGTGACGTTCTGCTCGTGGAGCCAGGCATCGGAAAAAACACACTCGTGCATGCAGGGCCGGGGAAAGGCCAGCGGCAGGGTATCTTTCAGAGACTCCTTGAGATAGGCGGCGTTGAGTACCGCCAGCTGACTTGCCCGTTTGAGGTACTCCGCCCCCATGCTGCGGATATAGGCATAGGCGCGAACCAGTACCGAAAAATTGCCGTGGAACGCGTGAACCCGCCCCACCGCTAAGGGATGATCCTCCTCGAGACGGTACCGGCCATCGCTCAGCACCACCCGTGGCACCGGCAAAAATGGGCTCAATTCGGCACTGACACAGACCGGCCCTGCCCCCGGGCCACCACCGCCGTGCGGGGTGGAGAAGGTTTTATGGAGATTGAGATGCATCACATCGATCCCGCAACGGGCCGGACTGACAATGCCCATCACCGCATTCATATTTGCCCCATCCCCATAAACCAGGCCACCCCGGGCATGAACCAGATCGGCAATTTCGCGGATGTTGCTCTCGAACAGACCAAGGGTGTTCGGGTTGGTAATCATAATCCCGGCCGTCTCCTCGTCCATCAGCGCATCAACCGCCGCAGGCTCAAGAATACCTTCGGCACCCGAGGCAACCGGTACCGGTTTGAAACCGCACAGGGCGGCACTGGCCGGGTTGGTTCCATGGGCCGTATCCGGAATGAGGATCTTCGTCCGTCGCGAGCCCCGGTGACGATGCCAGGCGGCAAAGAGCAGCATCCCGGCCAGTTCCCCCTGGGCTCCGGCTGCCGGCTGGAGACAGACCCCCGGCAAACCGGTGATCGCCGCCAGGGCCTGCTGCAATCGATACATCAGCTGCAGACAACCCTGCACCTGGCTCTCGTCAAGAAGCGGATGGGCGGCGGCAATTGCCGGAGTGGCGGCGAGCCGGTCATTGATTTTCGGGTTGTACTTCATGGTGCAGGAGCCGAGGGGGTACATTCCCCGGTCTACGCCATAATTCCACCCGGAGAGTCGGGTGTAGTGGCGAACCACATCAACCTCGCTCAGGTCCGGGAAATCGGGGCCTTCGCCACACAATTCGGCGGGAGGTTTTCCCGGTGGCACATCGCTTGCGGGAATCGACATCCCCTGCCTACCCCGCCGGCCCTTTTCCCAGAGCAGCGGTTCGTCCTGCATCATGCCGTTGCTTTCTGTGATCATTTTTCCACCTCCTCAGCCACCCGGTCAATCACTGCCTTGTCAACCGTCTCGGTAATGCCAAAGAGGTAGCGTCCGGCGTGTTCCGGGTAGAATCGGCCCAGATCAAGTCCGGCGACGATTCCGGCGGCGAGCAGCCGCTGCCGGACCGGACCGAAATCCCTCTCGGCAAATTCAATGACAAATTCGTTGAAAACCGGCGAGTTCCACAGGACTTTCCCGCCAACCTGCCCCAACCGCTCCTGACAGTACTGCGCCTTGTCATAGTTGAGCCGAGCCAACCGGCGCAGACCGGTACCGCCCAGCGAGGCCATATACATCGCCGCAGTCATGGCACAGATACCCTGGTTGCTGCAGATATTGGACGTGGCCTTCTCCCGGCGAATATGCTGCTCCCGTGTTGCAAGAGTCAACACGAAACCGCGTCGGCCCTGACGATCAAGGGTCTCACCGACCAGCCGGCCGGGCATATTGCGGACAAATTGCTCCCTGCAGGCAAACATTCCCAAACCGGCCCCGCCAAAGGATCTCGGCATGCCAAAACTCTGCCCTTCGCCGCAGGCAATATCCGCCCCACACTCTCCAGGGTTTTTAAACAGGCCAAAGGCGAGCGGCTCACTAAACGAAACGATGAACAACGCACCGCTCTGGTGAATCTGCTGTCCAAGAAGTTCAAGATCCTCAACCACCCCAAAAAAATTGGGCGACTGAACCGCCACCGCCGCCAACTCCCCGAGATCACCAAGGGCGGAGAGATCACAGCGCCCTTCAGGCCCGACCGGCAATTCCACCAGCTCATATCCAGCTGGGCCGAGATAGGTGCGAACCACCTGCCGGTAATGGGGATGAATGCTGCCGGCAACGGCCACCCGGCTCTTTTTTCGGCCAATCCTCAGGGCCATCAGCAGGGCCTCCGCCAGCGCCGAAGCACCATCATACATCGAGGCATTGGCGACATCCATCCCGAGCAACCGGGCAGTGAGGGTCTGGTACTCGTAAATCCCCTGCAGGGTCCCCTGGGCAATCTCCGGCTGATAGGGGGTATAGGCGGTGAGGAACTCGGAACGGCTGAGCAGAGCCCGGATACTCTCCGGAATGAAGTGGTGCGCGCTGCCGGCACCGATCAGTACCTTATGGCGACTCCCCACGGTCATAACCTCGCCAAGTTCAGCGAAATGCTCCTCGAGCTGCCACTCGCTCAGGGCCTCCGGCAAAGGCATTTCCCCCTGGTAGCGACAATGATCGGGAATCGAACAAAACAGCTCGTCCAGACTGTTACGGCCGACCACCGCGAGCATCGCGGCGATCTCTTCATCGGTATGAGGTAGATAGCGCATAGGCTTATCCTTGCAGCATCTGCCGGTAGGCATCAGCGGTAAGCAGTTGCTCAATCTGGCCAGGATCGGCAGGTTTAATGCGCACCAGCCAGGTCCCGTAGGGATCGGAATTGATCAACTCCGGAGAATCGCCTAAAGCGGAGTTGACCTCAATAATCTCGCCACCAACCGGCAGATAGAGTTCGGAAACCGCTTTTACCGATTCAAGAGTGCCGAACTGCTCACCCTTGGCAAAAACCGCTCCCTCGTCCGGCAGCTCGACAAAGACGATATCCCCCATCTGGTCCTGGGCATAGTCGCTCACCCCAACCTCAAGGTGTTCGGCGGCAGTACCCACCCATTCATGATCCTCGGTGTAGCGGAAACCTTCCCTGAAAATAAGGTCCGAAAATGTTTTCACGCTTCTCCTCCCTCAACTGGTAAACGGTTATCATTCGGCAGATGCAATACTCGTCGTGCCGTCCTCTCTGGACGAATATCCGTCCGTATCTCCACCTCTACCCGCCGTCGACCGTCACTCAACCAGACCCGACTTCCAGGGGGCAGCTGCCGGTCAACCAGAACGAAACCGCAGCACAAGCCCTTAACCGGCCGGGCCGGACCGGCGGCAAGACTGATGATCTCCCCTTCCTGCCGATCAATGGCCATGTCGGTGGTGCAGGTCAGGATCGTCCCGCAATTTTCACCCTCTTTGTTCAGCACCAGGCTGTCCGGTCCAGCCGGCACTTTGCGCGGATCAAATCCGGCAAAGGCCAGGGTGTGTTTCGGCCAGTTGCTCTTGAGCAGGGCACTGGCACCAATAAAGTCCTTGCTGAAAAAACGGCGATCCGGGAGCCAGGGAAGGGCAAACTGCCATGGGTTGTGCAAAAATGGCCAGGGACCGATATCCTGAAGGGAAAGAGGCAGTCCGGCCCCGGCCCGAAGAGAGTCCCGGGCGGCAAGGCCGCAGGGGAGAAGTCCATGCGCTTGGCCGGCAGCGATGAGCCTCTCCCAGACCCTTTCGAGCTTATCGATGGCGGTGAAAATTTCAAAACCCTGTTCTCCGGTATAGCCGGTGCGGGAGACCAGCAGTTCCGTGCCGTCATCAAGGGCAATGGTGCCCTGTGGTTGCCCCCCGCCCAGGTCAGCCAGACTGCCGCGAAAGGCGAAGTAACCCAGCCCACCCAGGGCAGCCGCTGGGTCTCTCAGCAAACCGGCGAGAATCGCCACCGCGGCCGGCCCCTGCAGATCGAGCTTTCCCAGGTGATCGGTGCGGTCAGTCACCTCGACTGCCATATCCTGTCGGTTAGCGGTCAAGTGGGCAGCAACCGGTCCACCCATTCCGGCGTTGACTACCACCAGATAGCGTTCGGCGGCAAGCTGATAGACGATGGCATCATCAATCACCGTGCCATCGTCGTTGAGAAACAGTCCATACAGGCAGCGCCCGGGGATCAGCGCCCCTTTTGCCGATTCGGCCCCAATGTTCCTGGTGAAACAGCGCTCAAGAAGCAGCCGCGCCTCTGTGCCGTCCACGGAGACTGCGGCCATATGGCTGGTGTCAAAAATCCCGGCGGCGCTGATCACCGCCAGATGTTCCGCTCGGGTCCCGGCGGTGTACCAGAGGGGCATCTGGTAACCACCAAACTCGGCAAGATGCGCCCCGTGGGCCAGATGCCAATCATAAAGGCGAGTCTTTTTAACCAATTCCATGACACAGACCTCCCTGATGGCTCACCGGTTACGGCAGGGTGAGCGGTACCTTCAGATTAAAGCTTTTATAGACCACGAAACTCTCCACGGCGCGGACGTTATCGAGTTTGGCAACTTCTTCGGTATAGAACTGGAGCATGGTGAACTCGCGAGTCAGGAGAACGGTAAGTAACAAATCAAAACGACCGGTTACCACACAGACCGAAATTACTCCACGCAGCTGACTGAACTCCTCGCCCTTTTTGACCAGATCCATATCTTTGAGACGAACCCCGACCATCACAATCGAATGGTCGGGAACGGCTTCCGGATCAACCAGGGCGGTAATCGCCAACACCCCTTCCTCTTTGAGCTTTTTGACCCTGCCTCGCACTGTTCCTTCGGAAACCGCCAGGCTGTCGGCAATCTGTTTAAAGGGCATCCGGCCATCACGCAGATGATTAATAATCGCCAGATTGATCTCATCGATCTCCATCATCTTCCCCTTCTCCTCGACGCCTCTTCCAGGCTGGCTGAATATAGCGGAAACTTTGATTAGTGTCAATAAACTATAATTTTATTACGAATACAACTCAAGTTTAAACACATTTTTACGAAATCCGCAACAATGATCATCGACTGAAAGCCCACCAGCGGGTTATCCAACCGGGCAAGCCCGGTTCGGCCGACAGGCCATCCCTGGTCTGGCCACCGGTTGCGGACAGCGTCAGCGCAAGCTCAGTCGGTGTTCTCCACCCAGCCGAGCCTTTTGCGATGCAGCTTTCGGCAAGAGCAGACAGTTTTCCGGCTTCCGTGCCAGGGTGGGATTGTTCCAGGGTGGGATGATGTTCATGCTTGGGTGTGACTCCCAGCACGGGAGGGGCATGGCGAGTTGGGACGTGGGCTTAGGGCACCTCTGTCTGGGGCAAGAGAGCAGCTTCTGCCGAAGGTAAGCGAGAAGCGTCCCTTGGTGAAATAATATCGAGTGCCGCCCCAGGCTCGAGCGACAACTGGCAGGTTGTCACTCTGCCGGACTGACAGGCACCCCGGCGGAGAGTGCATGACGAGGCAACAACCTGCCCTTGAAGAGAACCGGCGCAGTCGAGATTATCGACCTCAACCACGCCACTCACCCGGCCACCCGACTCAATCACCAGATTACCGCCCGTCAAGGAACCTTGACAGGTTCCGGCTACCTGAAGTGAACCCCGCCAGGCTATTTCACCGGCGATCTGCATCGACGGCCCAATTCTGCTTCCCGCAAAACTCTCCATAGCCTGATCAACTCCAACTGGCCGATCTGCCCTCATCTGGTATCCCCGTAACCGGGCTGCCGCATCGTTGTTGCTGGCATGTCTCAATCCGGCCACAATCAAAGAACCCGCTCAGCTCAATCTCAGCGCAGCAGGAGATAACCGCTGATCAGCCGGCTGATTCCGCTGAGCAGGCAGAGCCCGGCAAAGATCCAGGCAAAATAAGCAAAGAGGCCGGGAAAGAGGCAGCATAAGAGAAAAAAAGCGATGGTTTCCGTCCCCTCGGCCACTCCACCAAGATAGTAGAGACCTTTGCCCGGCTGCTTGGCCGGTATAATTTTCCGTTTCTCGGCAAACACCGCAAAAGCAAGAAAAGAGCTGCCGTTGAGAAGAATCGCCGTCAGCAGAGCGGCTGCAGCCAGAGCATTGGCAAGCGGATCGGCGAGGGCAAAACCGAACACCACCGCCCCATAAAAGACAAAATCACTGACGATATCCAGAAAGGCACCGCCGTCGGTGGCACCTTCCAGCCGGGCGAGCGTCCCGTCAAGGCCGTCGCCGATCCGGTTAGCGGCAATACAGAGCACAGCCAGCAGATGGTTGCCGGCAACAAGCGCCGGCAGGGCAACAAGACCAACAGCCAGCGACAACAGGGTCAGACGGTCGGCACGCCAGCCACGACGGCGCAGGACTTCCGCCCCTTGCCGCAAAGGTGCCTCGACGATTTTTCGAGCCCAATGATCAACCACTGCGTCCTTCTTTCATTGCTTTGGCCACGAACCTGTTCGGCAACCTGGTAGCTACCGCACCAAGTCCGGCCAGCTTAAAATATATCGAGAAACTTCTGCTCTGCTTCGGTAGTGCCGATCAGGATCAACTCATCGCTCTCTTTGAGCGGTTGCGTTGGGTCAGGTCCTACCGTCAGACCACTGGCTGATTTCAAGGCAATCACCGAACAGCCGGTTTTTTCCCGAATGCCGCTCTTGACAAGGTTCTTCCCGAGCAGACTCTTGGGCATTGGCCGGCTGAAGATGTTCAACCCTTCGGTAAACATCGAAATCTCGTCCTTGCGCAGAAGGTTAACAATGGCATTGGCCCCCATCGAGGCGTAGGAGAGGACAAGATCAGCCCCGGCCATGTGCAGTTTGGCAACACTCCTCTCACTGGTTGCCCGGGTGATCACCTGAATATCGGGACGCAGCTGTCGACAGTAGAAGGTGAGATAGATGTTCATTGGATCATTATGGGTGGTGATAATGACTGTCCTGGCCCGCTGCAGCCCGGCCTGCTCGAGAACCGCAATGTCCGCCGCATCGCCCAGGACAAAATTATCGTCATTGCCGGTCGTCACTATCGACCGCTTCTCGACTATCCGGTAGGGCAGCCCCCCCTCCTTCAGCGTTTCAGCCACCGCCAGGCCTACCCGGCCACCGCCGAGAATCAGCACCGGGGTATCTGTCGGCACCGTTCCCTGCCCCGTGACAAAATGGGCCTCAAAGCTGTCAAATTGATCTCTGGTTCCGGCCAGGAGAAGCAGGGTCGAGCTTTTAATAATCGTTTGCGGCGTCGGCAACTCGAAGCGGCCTTTTTCCCAGAGGCCAACCACCATTGTCCCGGTTTTACGTGGCATATCCAGATCAAGCAGCCGCTTCCCACCGAGGGAGGTCTGCATTGCGGAAATCTCGGCAATATGGAGCGTGGCAAAACTGCTGACAATGTTGATCGGCCTCCCCAGGCCAATGGTCCGTTCGGCCAGGGCCTTGCCCAGCATCTTGGTGAACTGGAAGACGTGGGTGTTCCCCGGAAAAGTGAGGATATCAAGAGAATTGACCTGGTCGGCGGTAACCACCACCGGTACCTGCTGGGTGATCTCCCGGACGGTGAAGGCAATCGAGGTGTTGGTCAGATCGTCGTTGGTGGCCACCACCAGGGTCGCCCCCTCTATCCGCAGGCGAAGAAAGGTATCCGGATCATCCGGGTCTCCGACCACTACCTTATAGCCGGCATCATAGAGTTCCGCGGCCCGCTGCGGCTCGGGAACCACCAGGACATAGTTGATATGCCGCCGGTCCAGCTTGCCGATAAGCTTTTCGGTAATCGGCTCAAGGTTGGTAATAATCACATGGTCCTCAGTCCCTTCCGGAAGTTCCCTTGAGGTACGCAACCTCGACTGCGCCTCAATCCATGGGGCATAAAAAAACTGGATGAACGAGAAAGGCAGCATCACCAGGAGCAGCAGTACACCGGAACTGAGCACTACAACACTGAAGGCATAGCCGAGGTCACTGGTGAAGGTGATATCGCCAAAGCCGAGGGTGGACATGGTCACCAGAGTCCAGTAGACCCCACTGATCCAGCTGTAATTCCGGCCCTCGAGAAGCATGATCTGATGAAACAGGAAACTGAAAATAAGGATGATGATCAGCAGCAGACCGACAAATTTGGCAAGCAGTTTGGCGTTTTGTCGGGTCGACTTGTTCTGGAAGAAGAACATCAACTGCGACGGGAGAAATTTCATCTCGGCTAATCTCGCAAGGAATCAAAGAAGAGGGAATCGGGGAGTTGAACCGGCCGGCCCAGAGAGGTGTCGCCCCCGGGAGCCAACTCCGGTTTCTCCTCGAAATTTTCACTGGAATGGCTATTATCCCCATTAAGGCAGGGTTGCCACATGAGCCGGGCCGGCTCAAGGTGCTGAACAACCCGGCCATTATTCCCAATACCGCAGGGAAAGTCAACAGGCAGGGCCGAACTGCAGTACGGCCAGGATGTCTCTATGTATCTGGCAAAACGACAACAGGGCACGACAATCCGCTACCAGCTGTGCTGCTCCCGGCCCGCGGACAGGCAGGGTTATTCCTCATCTCTGATCTATGATCTTGGCGGCAACCCATCGGATCACTTTCAGATCGTCGACGAAGTGATTGTCCTCTATCGCCCTGAACTGCTTCGGGCGATGGAAGAGCACCAGGCCAGTGAAGCAGAACTCGACGAACTGCTTGGCAGCTTTTTCCCGGGAGAAACCCGCCGCCGCCTTGCCCGGGGGCCCAAGCGACGGCCGTTCTTCGGCGGACCACTCTCCCCCGACGAACGGCAGGAAATATCCGCACAAATCCACCTCTTCGACCGCCGCCGCCTCTATTATCTCCGCTACGGAGCGGTCGATCAGAGCCGGCTTTCCCGCCTCCACGAAAAATGCTGCCGGCCCCTGCTTGGACAGAGCCGCGACGAACGGGAATTTTACTTTGCCGCCGAGGAGGCCTGCCTCGCTCCGGGGCACTACCTGCAGTATGTCTATGCCATCTTCAATATCCAGCAGCACTTCAGTGAGTCTTTTGCCCCATGGTTCCCGGAGGCCCTGGCCCGTGACGAGATGGCCGATTACCTCCTCGAGGAGTTGTGCCGATTGCACGCCGACAACCGGTTCTGGCAGGGGGAAGATCCCGGCGACACACTCCACCCTCACCTGGTCCGCTACCTGATCATGTTTACCGACTACAGCCCAGCGAGCCGCTCCTTTGCTGCAGATTACAGCCAGGCCTTCCGGGCCCGACATCGCAATTTCCGCTGGCCAGAGAAAAAAACCGGGTACACCCCGGAAAAAGCTGCTGCCCTTTTTGCCCTCTCCTCCGCCGACCTGCAGAAGATCAATCGGGAGGATCTGACCAGACTCTACCGCCGCAAGGCGATGGAACTCCACCCGGATCGGGGTGGTGACCACCAGCAGTTCATTGAGCTGACGGAAATTTATCAAAGCCTGCTCAGAAGTCGAAACAGAGGAAGGGGATAAAGTCAGACCAGCCCGGAAGAGCCGGCCAAGGCTGGGGTCCGGGGAAAATAAGGCTTGCAGAGTAGGGTGGAAATTCGTACCATCTGCCCATTGAATAGGGCTTTACCGCCAAATATGGCCGAGTGCCTCTCCGTTCATTACCTCCCCTGGAGAATCCAGTATGAAAGAAAATCCCGCCAAGCCCGACCTCAATCAATTAGAGCAGACCGCTGAAGAGAACGAGATCATTGACCGGGCCCTGCTCGAAATGGAACTGCTCTACAGATCTCGCTGTGTCCAGGCCCCTTTGGGGAGAAATGTCACGATCCAAGAACTGCCGACCGATGCAGCAGAAAAATGACCGCCACCGGCAAAACTGGGCCACACCCGGTTTCTTCGACCTTGCCAATTTTCATAAGCCAGTCAGGTCGACACACCCCGCAAGAGATTTGCCAAACCTGAGCCTGAGGGAAAGCAGATGCCTGCCAGAAAAATTGGCGTACTGATCGGCGGTTCCGGGCTGATCGGTGGAACAATTGTCAATTATTACAAAACCCAGTATGCGGAAACCATTGATATCCGTGCGCCAAGCAGCAAAAAACTGTCGATTCGCCAGGAGGAGGATATCCGTCTCTACCTGGGTGACCTCCGACCTGATTTTATCATCAACGCCTCGATGGCCAACCTTGGTTCCAGCGGCCATCTCGCCTTCGAAGTCAACTATCTCGGGGCGGTCAATCTGGCTCGAGCCGCCAACAGCCTCGGGATCCCCTACATCCATATCAGTTCGGCGGCCACCCTCCCCTCGGGGCTCAATCTCACCGAGGAGGAGACCCTGCCGCTCACCGCTGAACTCAGCAACTACGCCAAATCAAAGCTGATGGCGGAAATCACCCTGAGTAAGATGGCGGCGACCAGCGGTCTTGACTACACCTGCATCCGCCTGGCTATCGTTTACGGCGCCCACGACCATAAGATTCAGGGGTTTCATCGCCTGTTCTTCTCGATCGCCGACGAATCGATGCCGGTACTCTTTACCAAGAAAAACACCCTCCACTCCTACAGCAACGCCCGCAAACTGCCGTACTGCATCGACCACATGCTCAATAACCGCGCTGAATTCAGCGGCGGTACCTACCACTTTGTCGACCGCAATCCGGTGGACCTTGCCA
Source organism: Desulforhopalus sp. (assembly GCA_036350955.1). GTDB lineage: Bacteria > Desulfobacterota > Desulfobulbia > Desulfobulbales > Desulfocapsaceae > Desulforhopalus_A. The sequence continues at coordinate 11,369 of JAZBOD010000068.1, forward strand.
CCCTGATCCTGACCATCAAGTCCTACCTCAATCTCAGCCTGCCAAAAGAGATCTACGTCCCTTACTGGATGGCCAAAAACGGCAAAATGGTTCTCGACCTGACGCTGAAAGTCGCCCGCCGTTTCGGTCTGCAGGCGACCATGCCTCAGGAGCTGATGTTTCTCGACAGTTTCTACAAACCGCAGACCCTCTCGTCCCAACGGCTTGAGGCCTCATCCTTTGTCGATCCCCTTGACAACGAGACCATTTTTACCCGTCTCCCCGAACTGGTCGCCTATTATCTCACCCGCTGGAGCCACCAGAATCTGATCTCCACCTTCAAAGAGTGTGTTAATGTCGAAAATCAGCTGGAAGAGGATTTCGAGAAAGATCCTCGCGCCCTGCTCGACCAATTTCATGCCCGGGGACTCGGCCCCTTTGCCGACATGGGCAATACACCACCATCCTCTCCTGCCGGGTAAACTGCCGCAGCGGTAGAGCCCATGAACATGCAGAGCATGACCGGCAGACCAGCCAACTACCTTAATGCTGGCTGGCGCCCCCAATTCAGGGGCGATGATCCCCTCCTGAAAGTCGGATAAAGCGTACACTACTCTCCGCTCACTCCCAAATACTTCAGGAACAACCAGTCTCTGGCCACGGATTCGGTAGACCACCGGTTTTTCTTGCCGGCTGGAACAAGGAGCCATATCTTTGCCCTTACTCAGAGAGCAATTTCAACCGGACCGGGGTGATCGACGATGGTGATGGA
>JAZBOD010000069.1:0-10360 GCA_036350955.1 Desulforhopalus sp.
CAGGAGCATGAACTGCGATGAGCAAGGAACAAAAAACCCGACGGGAAGAGAAAAAGAAACCGGCAAAAACTGCCAAAGAGAAAAAGGCGGCCAAAAGGGCCAAAAACGACAACAGTGACATTTTATCCGGCAAATGACCGCAGAAGAGTGGCGGTGATTTGCGCAACCTCGCCGGCAAAGAGGCGTTCTCTCGGGAGCAGAGAAAAGCTTGACTCGAGCTCATGCAGAGGTCTCGGCATCCAGAAAAAGGCCTCATACCGACGGAGGGCACCGTCATGACGAGCGAGAAAAGAGAAATTGTGGTGGTTGGCGGAGGACCGGCCGGCCTGGTCTGCGCCGGCAGGCTGATCGAAGCCGGTCACCAGGTCCTGCTGCTCGAGGCCGATTCACGTCTCGGCGGCCGCCTCAAGACTGACCACCACGAGGGTTTTCTTCTTGACCGCGGCTTCCAGGTGCTGCAAAAGGCCTACCCCGCCGCCCGGGAACTGCTCGACTACCCCAGACTCGAGCTCAAGAGCTATCCTGCCGGAGCACGGGTCAGAGCACACGAACGCTTTGCGGTACTTGCCGACCCCCTGCGCCATCCCGGGTATCTCTGGCCAACCCTGACTGCGGGCATCTGCACTTTCGCCGACCGGGTGCGTCTGCTCCGCCTGGCCTACCAGGTGAGCCGTGGCCCGGTAGAAGAACTCTTTGCCGGGCCGGAGATGATGGCCCGGGATTTTCTGGTCGACTACGGCTTCTCCGCGAAAATGATCGACCACTTTTTTACCCCCTTTCTCGCCGGGATCTGCCTCGACCCGGAGATCCAGGTCACCGACCGTTTCCTGCGTTTTGTCCTGCGGATGTTTGCCCAGGGGGACGTCGCCGTGCCGGCTCTGGGTATGGAGGAGATCCCCAAGCAGCTGGCGGAGAAAATCCCTGCCGAGAACATTCTCCTGGACGCCCCGGTTCACTCGCTGGTCGGGACAACGGCAATCCTCGGCGACGGCCGAAGAATTACCGCAGAGGCACTGGTCATCGCCACACAGGCACCGGAGACCGTTCGCCTGCTCGACCTGCCGGCCATCACCGAATCATGCCGGGAAATCTGTTTCTACTTCAGCGCCGACCAGCCGCCAGTCAACGACGCTCTGCTGATTCTCAACGGCGAAGGCCACGGCCTGGTCAACAGCGTGATGCTGCCGAGCCTGGTTTCACCCTCCTACGCCCCACCGAACAAGACTCTGATCGCCGTGGTTGTCCCCGGGGTGCAGCGCGCATCGCTCACCGATCTGGAACAGACGGTTAAAGATGAGCTGGCAACCTGGTTCGGCGCCCAGGTCTTCTCGTGGAAGATCCTCAAAAGCTACGATATCCGCCATGCCCTGACCCGACCGGTGCCACCCACCGCCAACCCCTTCCAGATCAACCACGATCTGGGTGAAGGCCGATTTGTCTGCGGCGAACACCGCAATCTGCCCTCCATCCAGTGGTCGATGCTCTCCGGCCAGTTGACCGCAGATCAGGTCAGCCGCTCACTCGCTCGCCGATAAATCGAGTCCGCCCGCTGACCGCTCTTTCCACCTGAGAAAACCTCCACCGCGGCGAAGATCTCGGCGGTCGGCAAAGGCCAGATCAGCGGCGGCGAGAAAGAACCGACCATCCTAAACGCCAAGATAGTCGAGAATGGCCAGGGCCGCTGATCGACCTTCGGCGATAGCGGTAACCACCAGATCCGAACCGCGCACCGCGTCACCGCCGGCAAAAACCTTCGGGTTACTGCTTTGAAAAGGGAGTTCACCGTCCGCCGGGGCGGTAATCAGCCCCCGGTCATCGACCGCCACTCCGGCCTGGGCCAGCCAGTCCGGTGGGCTGGGCAGGAAACCAAAGGCGAGAATCACCGCGTCGGCCTCAAGGACCCTCTCGGTTCCGGGAACCGCCTCCGGGCGACACCGGCCACGCCGGTCAGGCTCGCCCAGGCGGGTGGCAACCACCCGCACCCCGGCCACCCGGCCATCGGATCCGGGCACAATTGCCAGCGGCTGCAGGTTCCAGAGGAAATGGATGCCCTCGTCGAGGGCATTGTCCACCTCCCGGGCGGATCCGGGCATATTTTGCCGATCGCGGCGGTAGGCGCAGACCACCTCCCTTGCCCCCTGACGGATCGCCGTGCGCAGGCAGTCCATCGCGGTATCTCCGCCGCCAAGCACCACCACCCGCTGGCCATCCAGATTGATATAGGGGTATTCGCCCCGCGGCAGGCCGAGCAGGTGGTCGGTATTGCCGATCAGATAATCGAGGGACCGATAGACCCCGGGTGCATCCTCGTTATCCAGTTTCGCCTCCATTGCCCGGTAGGTGCCGATGCCGACAAAGAGTGCATCGTACTCGTCGAGCAGTTCGCTAAAGCTGAGGTCAACGCCGATTTCCGTGCCGAGCTGAAACTCTATCCCCATGCCACTGAACACCTCCCGGCGCAGGGCCATTACCCCCTTCTCCAGCTTAAATGCGGGAATCCCGAAGGTGAGCAGGCCGCCGATCTCCGGGTGCCGGTCGTACACCACCGGGGTGACCCCGTTGCGTACCAGCACATCGGCACAGGCCAGGCCGGCCGGCCCGGCACCAACCACCGCCACCCGCCGGCTGCTCTTGACCACTTTGGCAAGGTCGGGACGCCAGCCCATCTGCAGGGCGGTGTCGACAATGTACTTTTCGATCGCCCCGATGGTCACCGCACCGTAATCGTCATTGAGGGTACAGGCCCCCTCACAGAGCCGGTCCTGGGGACAGACCCGACCGCAGATCTCCGGCAGGCTGTTGGTCTGATGACAGAGTTCGGCGGCCTCGATGATCCGCCCTTCGCCGGCCAGACGCAGCCAGTCGGGAATATAGTTGTGCACCGGGCACCGCCATTCACAGTAGGGGTTGCCGCAGTCAAGACAGCGGTCCGCCTGCATCTGCAGTTGGGACTGCTGAAACGGGTGATAAATTTCGACAAACTCCCGGCAGCGTCGCTCCAACCGCTTCTTATGCGGATCTACCCGGGTTACCTCGACAAATTGAAAGAGATTTCGCCCCATGACCATCCCCTATTGCACCACCGCCAGGGTTTCCGCCGGCGAATTGCCCCGATGCCCCAGCAGGTTGGCAACATCCGAGGTCCGTGGTTTGACCAGCCGGAACAGCCCGGCGTAGTACTCTTCAAAACCGGTGAGAATCCGCTCGGCGAGAAGACTGCCGGTCAAGGCGCCATGGCGGGCAACTATCCCCCGAAGGTGCTCACGGAGTACCGCCAGGTCGTCAAGCTCTACGATCTCAACCAGTTCCTGGTTAACCCGTCCGGCCAGCCGGCCATCCTCATCGAGAAGATAGGCAAAGCCGCCGGTCATCCCGGCGCCAAAGTTGACCCCGGTGCCGCCGAGGACGGTGACAATCCCGCCGGTCATATATTCGCAGCCATTATCGCCGATCCCTTCAACCACCGCCATTGCCCCGGAATTGCGTACTGCAAAACGCTCTCCGGCACGGCCGGCAGCAAAGAACTGCCCACCGGTAGCGCCATAGAGGCAGGTGTTGCCGACAATAACCGCCTCGTGGCTCCGGTAGGCAACCCCCAGCGGTGGACGGATCACCAGCCTGCCGCCGGCCATCCCTTTGCCGACGTAATCGTTGGCATCTCCGGTAAGCACCATATGCAGGCCACCGGCATTCCAGGCACCAAAACTCTGCCCGGCGCTGCCGGAAAAAGCCAGGCGGATCGGCCGCTCTTCCATCCCCCGGTTGCCGTGGCAGAGCGCAATCCTTCCCGAGAGTCTCGCGCCGACACTGCGGTCGGTGTTACCGATAGGAAAACTCCCCTCGCCGCCGGAGCCGGCGACAACCGCCGGGGCAAATCGTTCGTCGAGAAGCAGGTTGAGCCGGCCGGGGTCATCCGGGGTGTTCGCTTCACGAAAAAACCGGCCACTGGCCGGGGAAGGTTCCACCCGGGCGAGAATCGGCGCGAGCTGCAGCTGCTGCTGCCGGGGAGTGATCCCGGGAAGGGTCTCGAGCAGGTCGGTACGGCCGATCAAGTCAGTCAGCCGGGAAATGCCGAGTTCAGCCATCAGCTGCCGGGTCTCCTCGACCAGAAAACGGAAATAGTTCATCACCATTGCCGGAACTCCGGAAAAGTACTCCCGGCGCAGGGTGGGATCCTGGGTAGCCACTCCGGTGGCACAGTTGTTGAGATGACAGATCCGCAGATACTTGCAGCCGAGGGCGATCAACGGGCCGGTGCCGAAACCGAAACTCTCCGCACCGAGGATCGCCGCCTTGATAATATCCAGCCCGGTTTTCAGCCCGCCGTCGACCTGGAGCCGGACCTTGTGGCGGAGACCGTTGGCCACCAGGGCCTGGTGGGTTTCGGCAAGACCAAGCTCCCAGGGACTGCCGGCGTACTTCACTGAAGTCAACGGGCTGGCCCCGGTTCCGCCGTCGTAGCCGGAAATGGTGATCAGATCGGCATAGGCCTTGACCACCCCGGTGGCGATGGTCCCCACCCCGGGAGCGGAGACCAGTTTGACGCTGACCCGGGCCTTGGGATTGATCTGTTTGAGATCAAAGATCAGCTGGGCGAGGTCCTCAATGGAGTAGATATCGTGGTGGGGCGGCGGGGAAATCAGGGTCACCCCCGGTACCGAATAGCGCAGGGCGGCAATCTGCGCGGTCACCTTGTGGCCGGGGAGCTGCCCGCCCTCGCCGGGTTTGGCCCCTTGAGCCATCTTGATCTGCAGCACCTCGGCGTTCATCAGGTAGTGAGGGGTAACACCGAAACGGCCGGAGGCGACCTGCTTGATCCGCGATACCCGTTCGGTACCGAAGCGGGCGGGATCTTCCCCCCCTTCACCGCTGTTGGAGAAACCGCCGAGACGGTTCATCCCGATTGCCAGGGCCTCGTGGGCTTCCTGGCCAAGAGCGCCGATCGACATCGCCGCCGAATCAAAACGGCTGTAAAAGTTTTCCGGCGGTTCCACCTCATCAACGGTAATCAGCGTCTGGGAGCCGACCAGCCGCAACAGGTCCCGGAGACAGGCCACCGGACGGTCATTGACCAGGCCGGCATAGACCTGGTAGTCGGCGGATTTGCCGCTGCGCACTGCCGTCTGCAGGGCCTGCACCACGTCGGGATTAAAGGCGTGAAACTCCTCGCCGTGGACGTATTTGATCAGACCACCGCGCTCCAGCGGGCGGTGGCCGCGGCGCCAGGCCGACACCGCCAGGCGCTCCTGGTCAGCCTGAAAATCGGGAAAAGAAGCCCCTTCAATCCGGCTGACCACCCCGTTGAAACAGAGCTCCGTCACTTCTCCGGCCAGTCCTACTGCTTCAAAGAGCTGGGCACAGCGGTAGGAGGCGATGGTCGAAATGCCCATTTTCGAGAGGATCTTCAACAGCCCCTTGTCAATCCCTTTGCGGTAGTTGCCGATTGCCTGACGCAGGTCAACCGGGATTTTGCCCTCATCGACCAGTTGGGCCAGGGATTCGTAAACCAGATAGGGGTATACCGCCGTCGCCCCGAGACCGATCAGCACCGCAAAATGGTGGGGATCGCGAACACTGGCGGTCTCAACGATGATATTGGTGTCGCAGCGCCGGTTATTGTCGACCAGAATCCGCTGCACCGCGCCCACCGCCATCGCCGCCGGAATCGGCAGGGTCTCCGGAGAAACATCTCGATCGGAGAGGATCAACAGCACAGCGCGGTTGTTGGCCTCGGCCAGGGCCTGGTGGCTGAGCTGTTCAATAGCCCGCTGCAGACCGACTTCCGGGTGGTAGTTCAGGTCGAGAATGACATGGCGGTAGTGCTCCCTGTCGAGTTGACGCAGCTGCTGAAAATCGCTGTAGACCAGCACCGGCGACTGAAACATTACCCGCCAGGCATGGCGCTGCACCTCATCGAAGACGTTCTGTTCCCGGCCGATACAGGTGGCCAGCGACATTACGTGGCGCTCGCGCAGGGGGTCGATCGGCGGATTGGTAACCTGGGCGAACATTTGCCGGAAATAGTCGTAAATGCAGCGATTTTTTCTCGACAGTACTGCCATCGGCGCATCATCGCCCATCGAGGCCACCGCTTCCTGGCCAGTTTCGGCAAGGACCCGGATCACCTGTTCAAGCTCCTCACTGCTGTAGCCAAAGAGCTTCTGGTAGCAGAGCAGCTGGTCATCGTCCAGACTGCGGGTGCCGCTGTCAAGCTGCTCGTCGTCGTCAAAACTGGCCAGATGCTGGCAGCAGTTGTCCATCCAGCTGCGGTAGGGGTGACGACCCTTTAACTCCCGATCGATATCCCAGGAACTCCACCGCCGGCCGGAAAGGGTATCGACAACCAGCAGTTCACCGGGACCAACCCGCCCCTTTTCCACTACTTCGTCCGGCTGGTAGTCCCAGATACCCACCTCCGAAGCCAGAGTAATCAACCCATCCTGGGTGACGACGTAACGCGCCGGACGCAGCCCGTTGCGGTCAAGACCGCAGGCGGCAAAGCGGCCGTCGCTCATCACGATCCCCGCCGGGCCATCCCACGGCTCCATATGCATCGAATTGAAATCGTAAAAGGCCCGCAGGTCGGGATCCATCTCCGGATGGTTCTGCCAGGCGGGCGGAATCAGCAGGCGAAAGGCACGGAACAGATCCATCCCCCCGGCCAGGAGCAGGTCAAGCATATTGTCCAGTGCCGAGGAGTCCGATCCGCTGGCATTGACAAAAGGGGCGGCATCGGCCATGTCAGGGAGCAGCGGCGAGCGCAGTTTGTAGGAGCGTGCCCGGGCCCACTGGCGGTTGCCGGTGATGGTGTTGATTTCCCCGTTGTGGGCCAGGTAGCGAAAGGGATGGGCCAGGGCCCATTTCGGCAGGGTGTTGGTGGAGAAGCGCTGGTGAAAGAGGCAGATCGCCGACTGCATCCGGTAATCGGCAAGATCGGGATAGAACTGCGGCAGATCGACCGGCTGGCACAATCCTTTGTAGACGATAACCAGATTGGAAAGGCTGGCGATATAGAAATCAGGATCGTCGTTGAGCTGTTTTTCCACCCGGCGACGGACCATATAGAGTCGGCGCTCAAGTTCCTTCGAACCCCAGCCGAAGGGGCTGTTGAAAATCACCTGATCGATCTGCGGCAGGGTCGTGCGGGCAAAGTCACCGAGGACTTCCGCGGTTACCGGTACCGTCCGCCAGGCGACCAGGGTCAGAGTCTCCCGGGCCAGTTCGGCGTCGACCACCGCCCTAGCTCTCGCCGCTTTTTCCCGGTCTTGGCTGAGGAAGATCATCCCCACCCCGTAGCGGCCGCCGAGATTCCAGCCATTTTCCTCGGCCAGCGCGCGAAAAAACCCATCCGGTTTTTGCAACAGCAGGCCACAACCGTCACCGGTGCGGCCGTCGGCGGCAATCCCGCCGCGATGGGTCATCCGTGCCAGGGAGGCAATAGCCGTCCGCACCAGTTTGTGGCTGGCCTCGCCCTGAAGGTGCGCCATCAGTCCAAAACCGCAGTTGTCTTTTTCCAGCCCTTGATTGTACAGCCCCATGCTCCCCTCTCAACCTGTCCTGCAAATGATCTCTGGTTTTTCGCTCCCACTCAACCACATTACGGTGGACAAGTCATCACTCTTTTCAGCAATGATTCCCAGAGAAAGCGAGAGAAGTGGCGAAAGATCGACTGGCCGGGCTATATGAAACGGCGGGTCAACTCGGCCACAGCCCGATCAACATTGGCAGGAGTAATTCCAAGGCGCAGACAGGTCTCTCTCACCTGATTTCTCGATGGCTGATCAGCAAGATCAGTCAGACTGCGAAAGAGGCCGAGACGGCGGCCGACCCGGTAGAGCATCTGCTCCTCCGGATCAAGCTCGAGAAACCCCTGGAGCAGGGCGAGCAGGCGAGCCTTATCCTCGGGATAACGTCCGTCGAGATCCTCGAACAGGTTAAGAATGTGGTCGCTTGCCAGCCGACTGGTGATCCCCTCCAGGCTTTGGCAGAACACCACCAGTTCCTGGACCATTTCCACATCGGTGAGGGAGGTGAACCGGCCCTCCTGCTGCTCGCGGAATAACTCGACATGGCTGGGGAGTGCCAGGCTGCGCAGGCGGATAAAATCAGGGTTGATCTGGTTCAGGGCATCGGCGCTCTCTCGCGCGTGTTCGTTGGAGAGTTCCCGGCCGCCAAGGCCTGGCATCAGGTATTCAGAGAGCTCCATCCCCGCTTCCTTCACCCGGCGGCCGGCAAGGATGTGGGTAGCCTTGTCGGCACCTTTTTTCACCCGGGCCAGCACCTCATCGGAGCCCGACTCCATGCCGATGTGGATCCTGTTCAGGCCGGAAAGGGCAATCTGCCGAAGATTCTCCGGTCTGATCCGGGCAATAGTATGGGAGCGGGCGTAGGAGGTGATCCGGGTAACCCAGGGAAAACACCGACGGAGGTGGTCGAGAATGGCAATCAGCCGCTCTGGTTTAATCACCAGGCTGTTGGCATCCTGAAGGAAAATCGACTGCATTCCTGCTCTGGCCCACTGCACGGCCGCTCCGGCAGCTGCCCGGTCCGAAGCTTTGCCGGTAAGCGCCACAACATCTTCATGCAGCAGCCTGTCCCGTCGGTCAACCGCATCGCGGAGAGCCTGGACGTAACCATGCACCCGGTTGATATCCTCGAGAACATCTTCAACCGACCGCAGGGAGAACTCAGCACCTTTGTAGACCGGGCAGAAGCTGCAACGATTCCATGGGCAGTTTCTGGTAATCCGGATCAGCAGGCTACCCGCCTCACTAGGCGGCCGGATCGGCCCCTGTTCAAAACCCCGATACGCCCTCAGCCGCAGCTTCTCTGCCACCATTTCCCCTCCCGGAAGCGACCTGCTTCCTCCTTTTTATGCCGATGTCAAACACTCTCTTTGCATAATTGGACGTTAGCCGAGACAGTGCAAGGGGAAAAGAGGATCCGCCAGGGGAAAACACCGGGAGAAATCTATTCCACTTTTGCTGCTTGGTAACCGGCACCTTTCCAGGCAAAAATGCCGCCCGGATAGCGGAACACCTTTTCATAACCGAGCTTTTTCGCCCAGAGGGCGCCGTTGTGGCTCCGGGTACATTTGACAAAACCGCAGTACACGACAATCACCCGCTGCTTGTCCGGACCAAGCAGGGCAGTGAAATCGTCAACCGATTTGCCGTCGGTCAGGCTGCTGTCCCACTCGAGCATATCGGGAATCGGAAAGAGAAATTGCTTGGCGCCCGGGACATGCTCTTTTTTGTAGCTCTCCTCATAGGGCATGGTATCGATCACCAGTACCTCTGTGCCACCGTCGAGCATTGCTTTCAATTCATCGGTGGTGATCAGTTCGTAGCCTCCCTTTTGGACATCACGGACCAGTTTGACCGCCACAGCCTCGGTCTCGACCTCCGCCTTGAACTTGCCGTCACCGAGAAAGGCAAAGGCCGATGAGGCGCAAAAAAGTACCAGTACTGCTGCGAGAAAAATTCTGTTCATCGTGCTACACTCCCTGTTGTTGAGTTTGCCGGCGGCACTGCCACCGATACCAGAATGAGTACGCCAGGGCGGCAACCATTACCAGGTCCCTGACCAGAGCCGACCGTAGCCCGGAAAAGGCATCATGTTCCGGATCTTCCGGGCCAAAACAGCCGCAATCAATATCCAAGCCAGCCGAGATTGCCGCACCGAGGACGGCAATAAACAGGGCGAGCATGGCGGTAATCCCAATCTCCCCCCAAAGCCGGCGGGTAACCAGGCCAAAGGCCAGGATCAGTTCCAGAGGAGGAAGGAGCAGGGCCATTGGCGCCACCAGCGGACGGGGCAGCATGCCATAGGCCTTAATGGTTGCCGCAAAACTATCAAGATCGAGCAGCTTGGGTACAGCAGCGACGACAAAGACCAGAGCCACCGACCACCTGACTACCCTGTCGATAAGGAGCAGCAGTTTTCCTCGATCCAGATCGAGGGGAATAAGGGAAGAGAATGACGGCAACGGGGTGACCCTCCTGCAGCTGCGGCCACGCACCGTGCGCGGCTCATCAAGACTAGGCCAATGTGCCGGAAGTAAAGGTTTTTGTCCAACTGGTAATTTCGATCAATGCCGATCAATCGATCGTCTTTTTCGGGAGTAAGGCAGCAACGGGGCGCGCAGCGAAAACCAGCCGCGCCTGGGCGGAGAGTATGGAGAACAGCTTTTTTTTGAACCAAGAGCAAAAGGTGAGTATACTGGAAGTATCCAGTGAAACAGTGGGTTACCGGAGGAAAAACCATGGCCGCATCGCGTTACCCGCCACTGTACCTTGCCGCATGGCTGTTTGCCGGGGCTGGCTTGGCCTGTCTGCTCGCCATCGCGGTGCTGGTCCCG
>JAZBOD010000070.1:0-6786 GCA_036350955.1 Desulforhopalus sp.
CGAAGACACTCAACGATATGCTGGACAGACTTGACGATGCGATTCATCAGATGCGCCGATTTAGTGCTGATGCATCCCATGAACTGCAGACTCCTCTGACCATCCTCAAAGGAGAGATGGAAGTTGCCCTGCGCCATCAAAGAACCCCGGAAGAGTACCAACAGGTTCTCGTAAGTGGGCTTGAGGAAATTGCCCGAATCAACCATCTGGTAGAGGGATTACTTCTGCTGGCCCGGGCCGATGCCGGGGTGCTGCAGCTTGACCTACAGCAGGTCGACCTGAAAGAGCTCTCACAGGAGGTCGTCGGGAACATGCAACTGATTGCCGAAGCTCATGCAGTAGAACTGGTAGACGCTATGCAGGAGGCCATTTATGTACATGGAGATCGTGAGCATCTGCGAAGATTGGTGCTCAATCTTGTTGATAATGGCATCAAGTACACCCCTGCTGGCGGCAGGGTCACAATATCTCTGGGGGGAGATAAAAATTGGGCTACCCTGAGTATCACCGATACCGGCATTGGCCTTACAGCTGACCAGCAGCAGGAAATTTTCAGCCGATTTCACCGAACGTCGGAAGCTCGATTGAGAGATGGAAAAGGTGTCGGTCTTGGGCTCAATATAGCACTTTCCATTGCCGAGGCGCATGGCGGAAAGATTACCGTTGCGAGCTCTCCCGAGAGCGGTGGCAGCACTTTTTCATTCAGCCTGCCGGCAATGTTCCCCTGATTTTCCCACGGATGTGCACAAGATCATTATCAGGTAACCTTGGCTCTGCCATCCCGATCGACACGGCCATGCGTACCGCTTTGAGCGGTTGACAATTATCAAGCCACCGGCAACAGAACTCTTCTTATCTGTCGGTCGTTGTGCCAGGGGAGTGATCATGGGGATGCCCATTTCGATTCGGAATTTCGGCAAGGAGATATACCGCACCTACGTTGTCGACCAACCAAACCACTTCGCGGCGGCGATCTCGTATTATTCCTTGTTTTCCCTGATCCCAAACATCTACATTGCCTTTGAGTTCTCAGGGCTCTTTATTGATAATGCCTTGGTCACCCAGCACATGTTCGCTGAGATAGAGAAACTATTAGGCGTTGATGTCGTAGAACTGCTGGTGGTGATGCTCGAGGCGATTTCCAGGAGCCCATTAAACGGCACCATTTTTGAGCGCCTGGTCAGTTCCAGCGCCATGCTTTTTGGCGCTTCGCTCTTGTTTTTCAAGCTTCAATACGCATTGAACACTATTTGGAAAATACCACCTTCTTCTGAAGGCCAGACAAAAACCTTTCTCGTAAACCGTCTGTTCTCTTTCATTACGGTGTTCTGCGTTGGGATCTTTGTCATATTCACCTCCATGGCTTTCATTGTGGTCGGTTTCTTAGAATCGATACTCCAGATTAACCTGGCTAGCCCTTTTCTCAATTTTGGCGCCAATCTCGCCATCAGTGTCGTGGGTATTGCCATCTTATTTAAGCTGTTGCCCAACGCCCGGGTCAGTTGGGTAGATGCATTCATTGGTGCGGCTGTGACGGCATCGCTCTTAACTGCCGGAACCAAAGGATTGGGATGGTACCTGGCTAACTCGAAATTTGGCTCCTTTTTTGATGCAGTGGGTGCAGTCGCATTGCTGCTCATCGCGATATATTTCTTGTCGCAGATCTTTATTTTCGGGGCGGTTTTCACCAGAGTATTTGCTGATATCTATGGTGGAGGTATCAGCCCGCTCAAACCTGTTGCATCTTGCCAAGGGCCCGACATACTCAGGTGACACGACCACAAACCAGGAAGCCAAGAGCGAGAGGAGCACTCTTATCAACCGTTGCTGATACATGCTTAACGGCATGTCCTCTACCTGCTGCCAATATTTTGTGTGACTGAGTAGCACACTGTGTATTATCCTGAGCAAAAAGACCCGCCGCTTCTTTGAGCCAATTGATGACTTCGTTTGAGATAACATGGAATATTAGGGGGATATCGACATGAAACCACCAGTTTGGCCGCTGGCACTTGTCGTCTTGGTTATGGCTGTCAGCGCATCGATCGCTCAAGAACCGCCACTGATATGTTTTGGCAATGAACCATCCTGGCGCCTTGATCTCACCGAGATGGGAAAGGCGCGTTTCTCGACACCCGATTCTGCGGCTGCTGACTACCACGGCATTGCCAATACCCTGGTGGCTCGAAAGGAATCGATGTGGCGCGGTCAGGCAACCCTTGCCCATGGCGGGGAACTGGTGGCCTTTCTCCGCGAGGGTGAGTGCAGCGACGGTATGTCGGATACCGTCCATCCCTATTCGGTCAACGTCTCGCTGCCGGGGGGCAGCCATTATGCCGGCTGCTGCCGGGCACCCGAGGCGCCGGTTGTTGCGGCGGGCTTGGAAAATGCAACATGGCGTGCAACCGTTTTGCCGGGCCAGACCTTACCGGCGGAAAAGGGCAGAAATGCAGTGACGGTAAATTTTGCAGCCGGCACTGTGCACGGCTTCTCCGGCTGCAATCAGTTCTCTGGGTCGTACCTCCTCGACGGTGAAAGGCTCGTCCTCGGCACCTTGGGCGGTACCATGATGGCCTGTCCGGAGCCGGCGATGTCGGTCGAGAGTCTTTTTCTGAAGTCATTTACCGGGACCTTGCAGATCTTCGTCGCTGGAAACGATCTGACCCTGAAGCCGGAAAACGGAGGAGACGCACTGCGGTTCGTACGACAGGAGCCGCCACGTCTGGAGGGTGTTGCGTGGGAGGTGACCGGTTACAACAACGGACGACAGGCGGTGGTCAGCCCAATGGTCGGCACCCGGCTCACCTTGATGTTCAAGGATGGGCAGGTTTCGGGGAGCAGTGGTTGCAACAGCTTTCGGGGCTCGTTCACCGTGGCAGCAAATGCGCTGACGATCCACCCGCTGGCAGCCACTCGCAGAGCTTGTGAAGACGCGTTGATGGTCCAGGAACAGGAGTTCCTCAACGCGATCCACAGTGCCACCACCTGGAATATCATACGCGGAGCGCTCGATGTCCATCGCGCCGATGGGGAAAGGGTGCTGACGGCCAGCGAGGCAGGCAAGCCGTGAAACGTCCGGTGTGAGAATTTTTCCATGAGCTTTATCACCCACTGTTCAGACAGAAAACCCCTCACCCGTGTAACGACCTGATCGCATTGATTTGTCGAATATTTTCTTCTTTTCTGTTGCTGCTCGTAACTGCAGTGCCCAGCGGATTTGCCGGTGATGTGCTGGAAGTAACGGTTACCGGGGTTACGGGAAAACTCCATGAAAATATCATGTCGGGACTGCGGATCAACCTCTTTCGCCAGAACATTGATCTGAATGAATCGGAAATCTTGCGGCTCCACCGGTTAGCGCCGCAAGATATTACCAGCACCCTTGCCGCCTACGGCTTTCATCTGCCGACGGTCGATGCCACTCTTACTCCCGTCGGCATCGGTTGGCGAGCTGCTTATCACGTTCATCCAGGCAAGCAGGTGTATATCACCGACATCTCTGTCACCATCACCGGCGAAGGGAGTACTGTCGATGCATTACGCCAGCCTTTGCAGGAAATTGCACTAAAAAAAGGGGCACCGCTCAATCACCCACTCTATGAACAGGAGAAGCGAAGATTACTCCGCGAAGTACGGTCACGTGGTTATCTTCAAGCTGTCTATACCGTGCAGGAAATACGGATAGATCGGCTGAAACAAAGCGCCGAAATTGAGCTGGTACTCGACACTGGTCCGCTCCATCGTTTTGGTGAAATCGTCAGTGAACAGAGTGTCATTGAAGAAGATCTGTTTTATCGATTTGTCCCCTTTAAAAAGGGCGACGAATTTGATCCCGCCCTTTTGCATCAACTGCAGCGAGACTTGTACCGTACCGACTTTTTCAGCCAGGTGAGTGTGAACCCGCGCATAGATGATCAGAACGCGCCATATATCCCGATCATCATCAGTGCTGAGCCATTACCTGGCACCAGCACAACTGCCATAGGGCTGGGATATGCCACCGACACCGGTGCAAATATCAGCGTAAACTACCATAACAGACTCTTAAACAGCAAAGGGCATAGCGCTTTTTCTTCGCTGATGCTCGGCAGCCTGGCAAGCAGTTTTCATGTCAATTACCGGGTTCCCGGCGCTGATCCCAGATTTGCCTCAATCACCGGGAGCGGTTCCTATAACCGAGAACTGTGGCAGGATACTGAGACGCAGAGACTTGCCGCCGGCGCAATTTATGAGTTTGAAAAACCCACCTCTTCTCGGGCAATCTCAATTCTCGGTTTTGGTGAAGAGTATTCGATTGGGTCCAACTCAGCACGAGGGCAGTTTTTCATGCCCGGCCTGCATGGGTCTCAGACGATAACCGACAATGCAGTCAATACGACAAATGGATTTCGTGCTTCATTTGATCTGGAAGGTGCACACAGTGATTGGTTCTCTGATGCGTCTTTTGTCAAATTACGCCTCAATGGGCTGGGGATAGTCTCACCATTTGAGAACTGGCGTGTAATCGGGCGGGGTTCCATTGGGAGTATCCTGGTCGATTCTATCGATGATTTACCCCCTTCCCTCAGGTTCTATGCCGGTGGAGAAAAGAGTGTCCGTGGGTATAAATACAAAACGCTTGGTCCGGAAGACAGTTCGGGCAACATCGTGGGTGGCAGGTATCTGCTCACCGGGAGTATTGCCTGGGAAAGACAGATTGCCGATCTTTGGCGGGTCTCTGCTTTTTACGATATCGGCAATGCTATGGATAATTGGTCAAAGGACCTTGTCCAGGGAATAGGGGTGGGAGTCGGCCTTGTCCTGCCTTTTGGACACGCAACGCTCGAACTTGCCTATCCACTTGATGACCAGGGAACAGCACAGTATCTTTTTATCCGTGTTGGAACAGATCTCTGATGAAGAAAGGGATTCTCACTGCAGGCGTGACAGTACTCATGGTGGTCGTCGCAGTGACTGTTCTGCTACTGTTCACTGGACTCGGCTTTGCCATCTCGATCAGGATGATATCGTGGGCCACAGGGGACACCATAACAGTTGAAAAGACGAGCGGGCGGCTGTTTGGCCAATGGGCAGTACATGGCCTGCAGGTCCGGACTGCTGATGCCGAGCTGTCGGTCAGGAAGCTGTCGGTAGATTGGCGCCCTGATGAATTGTGGCGAGGAACTTTTCGTCTCGCTGATGTCCATGCTGAAGATGTTGCCTTGCGTTTGGCCAACAAAGATGTTGGTTCTTCTTCTGCCGAAGGTGAACTGGCGCTGCCTGAGTTTGTTCTGCCCCTGTCACTTGTTGTCCAAAGCTTGCAGCTCAACAGACTTGCTCTCTACCGGGATGACAAGGAAAAACCCCTGACACTGGAACACCTCTCGACCAGTTTTTCCGTAACCCGAGGCGAGCTTTCGATTGCTGACCTGGTCGTGCAACTCCCTGAGTATCGTGCCGGGATGCGGGGCACGCTTCTCATGTCGGGAGATTGGCCAGTCGATGTAACAGGGAGCTGGACGGTAGACAGAAAAGAGTGCGTGCGCATGGGCGGGGGCTTTGAGCTTTCAGGGCCGTTGGAGAAGATGGAGGTTTCCCTGTTCATGGCTGCTCCGGAACAGATCGACCTCCAGGGCGTGCTTTTTAACCTGCTGGGCAGCCCGAGATGGAAAATCGATGGCACGACGTATGACCTGTCATTCGCTGATCTCTGTTCAGGATGGCCAGCTTTTCGCACTGATGTGCAGCTGTATGCCGAAGGGGGGATGGCCGAGTATCGTATTGAGCTGCATACCGAAGTGCGCCAGCCGCAAGGCCCGGTTATCGACGCGGCGCTCTCGGTTGTTGGTAAAGATCAACGTTTACATATTGAGGCAGCGAAAATCAGGGTTGATGGCAGTGAGAGTCACCTGGATGGGTGGCTTTCCTGGAAGGATGCCCTGCGGTGGTCCGTCTCTCTTGCCACCAGGTCTCTGGACTTTTCTCGGTATCAGGATTTCATCTCAGGGCTGATTGACCTGGAGATGGCTGCAACAGGAAGTCTGGTGGGGGGAAAACTGGCCTATGAAGTGGCCGTACCTCATTTCAGAGTAACTCTGGGAGACTTTGCGCGCACGGCGATTGGCAATATGGAGTTTCGTGGGGATGGTGAAGGGATAGAGATTCTTGCTGCACAACTTCAAGCCGGGGAAAAAGAACGGGTGGCGGTGCGCGGTAAACTGGGTTGGCGTAAGGGGTGGACCTGGGAGACCTGGTGGACATTTGCCGGGATCGATCCTTCTCAATGGACCGCGATGCCGGAAGGGGTGATCAACGGAGAATTGCACAGTGCCGGGCAAGTCCTCAACGATACGACAACCATTAAGGCATCACTTTCTTCAATGACCGGGGTTGTCGCTGGATATCCGATGAGCGGCAGGGGGGCAATCGAATACCTTGCCGGAGACCTTGCCATCAGGGATGTCTCAATTGGGATCGGGCCAAATAGCTTGGTTGCCGATGGCACGATCAATAAGAATTTCAATGTGCATTTTCAGGTTGATGGAGATGATCTCAGCCTCTTGCATGACCGAGCAGGAGGTAACGTGCAGATATCCGCCTCACTGCTGGGTCCGCGAGAAAAACCTGTCGTTGATTTCTTGGCTCATGCCGACAACCTTGTTTACGGTGAGAGTAGTCTGAAGGTCCTTGATGCCTCCGGCACCTTTGATCAATCTGGCAATATGGAGGCATCGCTTGGTATTGAAGAGATGAAAACTCCTGCAGCTGAAGTTGATGCAGTACACGCCTCAGTGTCAGGGGGGCTCA
>JAZBOD010000071.1:0-2132 GCA_036350955.1 Desulforhopalus sp.
ACCGTTACACTTCAGCAGTGAAGGTCTGCGTCTCGCCGCACTGATCACCTTAAAAGCCAACACCATCGTCATTGCCCTGCTTGCCCTGCTCGCCACATCCACCGTCGTCCGCCTCGGTCACGCTCTCGAGCAGTTGGGGTTCCCGAGAAAAATTTGTTTTCTTTTACTTTTTTCCTACAGATATGTTTTTGTCATCCACCAGGAATACCACAAACTGCTGCGTGCCGCCCAGCTTCGCTGCTTTGTCCCCGACACCTCCCTGCACACCTACCGGACCTATGGCTACCTCTTTGGGATGACCATGGTGCACAGCTGGAACCGCTCTTTTCGGGTCCACCAGGCCATGCTCCTCCGCGGATTCGATGGCCACCTTATCCCCCTCTACCGCCAGCGAATTGATCGGAAAGATCAACTTTTTCTCGGTATTCTCCTCCTCTGCTGTATCGGCCTCGCAGCGTCCCCGCTCTAATTGGCCGGTCTACGGGTGCGGCACCCGAGCCGATCGCTAACGATCACGGGAATAGCTTGCCGGATGGCGCCCTGCTGTGGTATTGGTCGGGCAGGAGATCTCCCCAGACCGTTTGACTCCTGCGCTTGGCTATAATTCATCCCCACCACCACCTCCTTCGGGGATTTTCTTTTCTACGAGGTATCCAGATTGAAAATCGGTATTATCGGCCTGCCCCAGTCAGGCAAAAAGACGCTCTTCCAAACCCTCACCGGCAGCCCTCTGCGTGAACAGGCGGGGCCTGCCAAACCGATTCCCGGCAATGCCGAAATCATCGATTCCCGGTTTGACCGGCTGGTCGCGATGTACCAGCCGAAAAAGGCGGTTCGCGCCCGGGTTGAACTGATGCTGCTGCCGAAAATCGAGCAGGAAAACCTGAGCAGGGGCGATATCTTTCAGGATATCGCCGATGTTGACGCCCTCTGTCACCTGATCAGAGCCTTTGCCGATGATGCCATATACCATGCCGCCGGCTCAGTGGACCCGCACCGCGACCTGGCCGGGGTCAACGCCGAACTGCTTATCCACGATCAGATTTTTGTCGAGAAACGGATCGAACGGCTGGAACACTCTTTGAAAAAACTCAAAGACGAAAAACAGCTACGGGAACTGGAGTTGATGCAGCGGATGCAAAACCACCTCGAAGCAGAACGCCCCTTGCGGCTGATGGCGCTCAGCGAAGAGGAGGAGCCGCTGATTCGCAGTTACCCGCTGATCACCCGAAAGGAATTGATCGTCGCCTTCAACATTGCCGAAACAGACCTCGGCCACAGTCCGCTCCTCGAACAGACTGCGGAACTCTGCCAGCGTGACCGGATGGCGGCAATGCTGGTCTGTACCCAGGTCGAGTCGGAGATCGCCCTGCTGGAATCGGAGGAGGAACGCCGGGAGTTCCTCGAGGATCTCGGCATTACCGAGGCGGCACTGGGAACCTTGACCCGACTCTGCCTGGAAGCCCTTGGCCTGATTTCCTTTTTTACCGTTGGCAAGGATGAGGTTCGGCAATGGCTGGTCCGCCGCAACTCACCCGCGCCTGTAGCAGCCGGGGTGATTCACTCCGACCTGCAGCGCGGTTTCATCCGTGCCGAAGTGATGCGCTATGAGGAGCTCATTGCCCACAGCAGCGAAGCAGAGCTGAAAAAAGCCGGCAAGATGTACCTCCAAGGGAAGGATTACATCGTCGGTGACGGTGACATCCTCAATATCCGCTTTAAGGTGTGACCGGCCGACAATGCTTGAACTGCACGATATCAGCTACACCTATCCCCAGGCGACCACCCCGGTCCTCCATGGTCTCAACTTCTCGGTAGCCGACTGTCGCCTCGGGATTATCGGGCCAAACGGCTGTGGAAAAACCACCCTGCTTCAGCTGATGGTCGGCCTGCTCCGCCCGGACAGTGGCGAACTCCTCTTTCATGGCACAGCGGTCCGCAGCCGGGATGATCTTCGCGCTCTCCGCCGGGAAGTCGGTTTTCTCTTTCAAAATTCCGATGACCAACTCTTCTCGCCAACGGTACTTGAGGATGTGGCCTTTGGTCCCCTCAATCTCGGCCTCTCCCCGGAAGAGGCGGCACGGGTCGCCCGGCAGACCCTGGAAAACCTCGGGCTCTACAATTTTGAGGAA
>JAZBOD010000072.1:0-3550 GCA_036350955.1 Desulforhopalus sp.
AACTGCCGGAGCAGCAGAGTTTTCGGGGGCATCAGGCAGGCGAGTCAGGTGGAGCCTACGGGGATATCGGCTGGCGGGCGGTCTATGTCGATCCACCCCTTCAGGCGCTGATTGAAGAGGCCCTCGCGGCGGCTCCCGATCTGCAGCTGGCCGAGGCGCGGGTGCGTGAGGCCGAGGCGCTGGCCGGAGTTGTCCGGGCAGACCTCTATCCTCGGCTGGATGCCACCTTTACCACCTCACCAATCCCCTTGCCTGATGGCAAGGATCTGGCGGCAAATTTCACCGGTGGCGCCAGTGTTACCTGGCAGATCGACCTGTGGGGGAGGCTGCGCCGGGCCGACGAGGCCGGCCGAGCCGACCTGCTGGCCAGCGAGGCGGCGTGGCGGGGGGTGATGGCCAGTCTGGTCGCCGATGTTGCCGGGCGCTATTTTCAACTGGTGGCGAGCCACAGCGCCTATACGGTGGCCGAAAGGACCGCTGCCAACCAGCGGGCCGCGCTCCACCTGGTCAGCCGGCTTTCCGCGGCGGGGATCGCCACCGACGCCGAAATTCGTCAGCAGGAGGTGGCCCTGGCGATAACCGAGGCAACTCTTCCCCAACTGCGTCGGGAGATCGTCCGCAGCGAAAACGGCCTGTCGATCCTCCTCGGTCGGGTGCCGGGGGCGATTGCCATCGATGAGCAGCACCATGTGCCGCTGCCGGAAGCGATTCCCGCCGGCCTGCCCAGCCGGCTGCTTGAGGCCCGGCCTGATCTGCTTGCCGCCGAACAGCAGCTGGTAGCCGCCAACGCCCGGGTGGGCGAAGCCAAGGCCCGCTTTTTTCCCGACATCTCGCTGACCGGGCTTTTTGGGGGAGTAAGTACCGAGGCCGCCGATCTGTTCACCGGTGGGGCGGCAACAGTAGCCTCACTCGGTGCCAATGCGCTGCAACCGCTGTTTGCCGGTAAACGTTACCTGTTCAACTACCAGGCGGCGCTGGCCCGCCTTGATCAGGCGCTGATCTCCTACCGCAAAGCGGTCCTTTTTGCCCTTGCCGATACTTCGGCGGCCCTGACCGACTTCCTCGAATCGGGGGAGATTCTCCTGTTGCAAAAGAAGAGGGCGGCATCGGCGCGGGAGGCACTGCGGCTGTCCGAGGCACGCTATCGGGCCGGAGTGGTCAGCTTCATCGAGGTGCTCGATGCTCAGCGCCAGCTGTTCATCGCCGAGACCGAAGAGGTCGAGAGTCTCCTCGACCGGCGGCTGGCCCTCAGCCGGGTCTATCTTGCTCTCGGTGGCGGCTGGGAGAGAGCAGAGTAACACTTATGCTGAATCATCTGGCAGCCGAGGTGCTGCTGATCTACGCCGAACTGGATGCCCAGGTAGCCGGCTTTGCCACCGCATCCGGTCTGCGTTGCCCCCAGGGGTGTGGTGAATGTTGCGGCTCGGAGAAGGTTGAGGCGACGGTTCTGGAGATGCTGCCGCTGGCCTTTGCCCTGTTTGCCGACGGCCAGGCGGAACTGCTGATCAAGCGGCTGGAGAAGGTCAACGGCCGGGGCGAGTGTCTCCTCCACCGCCCCGACCTGGCCGGGCCGGGCGCCTGGTCCTGCACCTGCTACAGTTACCGGGCGGTGGTTTGCCGGCTCTTTGGCTTTGCCGGCAACCTTGATCGGACAGGGGTGCCACGCCTGGCCCTGTGCCGGGTGATCCGGCAGGCAGATCTGTCGGGAGAACACCCTCTTTCCCTTACAGAGGAGGTGCTGGCGCTGATGCCTCTGTTCAGTGAAGCCGGGATGCGGATAACCGCACTCCACCCAGGGCTCGGGACCATCCGTCTGCCGATCAACAGCGCATTGCTTGAGGCTTTGTTGAAAGTGGGTATAACACGAGAACTTGAGGCCGGCCAACAGCTGGGCAGGGATGAACTGCCCATCGAACCCCCGGACGAACCACCCTTTGCCGCTCCCCCCCTGCCGAAGGCTGCCTGAACGATGCCCATCCGCTGGTTTATCCTCTTTTTTATGTTGATTGCCGGTCAGCCGGAGACGCTTTTGGCAGAGCCGCGCACCTCTTCCTGCGCCGAGGAGGCGGTCGCCTGGATCAGTGCCCTCGGCAACGAAGTCGACCGGGAACTGCTCCAGCGACATACCGCGGCAAGCTGCAGCTTTTCCGGTAAATGGGTGGCGGAGGATGCGGAAGTTGTCGATGAGGGGCGAAGAAGGCGGATGTGTAACGACTTGGTGCTGCTCTGGAACTATAAAAAATGCGTCTATTTCCGGGACTACGTCTCGGCCACAAGCTATCAGCCGTGCATGACCTGGGTGCGGACGATGTTTACCCAGTGTATGGCCAACCAGGTGGACTGGTTTACCGATCTGCCCGGGGCTTCCGGTCAAGTGCGGTGACCAGCCCGACACCCTGCAGTATTCCCCCTGCTTTAGCGATTTTCCAGGCGGCTGACCTGTTCGAGAAAAAGGGCCATGGTATGGATTCCCAGGTGGAACTGGTTGAGGCTGAATTTTTCGTTGGGGGCGTGGATGCAGTCATCTGGCAAGGCAAAACCCATCAGCACCACCGGGACGCGGAGCACGCTGTCGAACAGGGCGGCGATGGGGATCGACCCGCCCTCACGGGTGAATACTGGTGATTTGCCGTAAACCGTGGTCAGGGAATCGGCGGCAGCCCGAATAAACTGGTTGTCGGGGCTGACCGAGATACCCCGGCCGGCGTGGAGGTTGGTGACTTCGGCCCGATGACCGGCAGGGAGGTAGTGGTGGACCGCCTCGGCAAACCAGCTAAAGACCTCATCCGGGTCGAGGCCCGGGGGCAGGCGCAGGCTCACTTTGGCCGTGGCTCGGGCCGGAATGACCGTCTTTGCCCCGGCGGCGGTAAATCCTCCGCTGATGCCGTGCACCTCGAGGGTGGGGCGCAGGCCGATCCGCTCAAGCGGCGGATAGCCTATCTCCCCAACCAGCTCAGTCACCCCCATCTCCCGGCGCAGTGCGGCGGCGATATCGAGGGGATCCTCCAGCCAAAACCGGCGCTCCTGAGCTGAAGCCTCAGGGATCGCCGCCTGGAGTTGAGGGATGTGGATTTCGCCATCCTCCCCTTTGAGCCGACCGAGCAGCAGACAGAGGGCGTGGAGGGGGTTGGGAGCCACCCCGCCGTAACTGCCGGAATGGAGGTCGCGTTGTGCCCCGCTGACGGTAACTTCGGTGTAGAGGATACCGCGCAGGCCGGTGACCAGGGAGGGTTGTTCGGCGGAAAGCATCGCGGTATCGCAGATCAGCACTGCGTTGGCGGCCAGCTTTTCCGGGTTTGCCGCAACATAGGCGGCAATCGCCTCGCCGCCTGCCTCCTCCTCGCCTTCGAGCAGGACTTTAATCGACAGTGGCGGGCCGCCCTTCACTCTGGCCCAGGCGTCGAGGGCGGCGAGGACGATCATGATCTGGGCTTTGTCGTCGCTGGCGCCCCGGGCATAGATCCACCCCTCACGGATCTGCGGCTCAAACGGTGGGCTGTGCCACTCCTCGAGGGGATCGACGGGCTGGACATCGTAGTGGCCGTAGATC
>JAZBOD010000073.1:0-7011 GCA_036350955.1 Desulforhopalus sp.
AGACACCTCCATTCCGTCCACTACCTCACAGACCGGCATCCGGGTGTAGTGCTGAATAAGCTCAGCGAGGATGCTCTTATGGTCCGGGGCCAGGTGCTGCACCAGGACAAAGGCCATCCCCGGCTCGTCGGCCATTGCCGAAAAAAAGGCGGTGAGTGCCGGCTGCCCGCCAGCTGAGGCGCCTATGCCAACAATGGGCCACGATCTATGCTTTGAAGTCATCTTTTTCCTGTCGTCGGCCCTTGGGCGGGAGTTTTCCTGGGAATTACCGTCGACCCGGTGGATGAGGTTCACTTGACCCCAGCCACCGGCTTTTTGCAAGAAAAAGGGTCAAAAATCCGCCAGGACAACAGACTCTTGAAAAACTCACCAAACGCGGAAAATCAACAATAAGGCAAGCAGATCGGCTGGAAACTCCCGGGGAGACAACGTTCACGTCATGCCGAGTGGCCAGAAATGGCACAGGAGAAAAAGCGGAACCGGCGGCCCGACAACCTCGACAGCGTCGAAATCACCGTGGAAAATCGTAGCCCTCCGGCAGACCATTGCGGGAGAGGGCGACCTGCCACACCTGGTTGTCACGGGCCCGGAATGAGCCGGCACAGGAGAGCAGGTAGTAGGTCCACATCCGCCGAAACCGCTCGTCATAGCGATCCTCGAGCTGCGGCCAGGCCCTGGTGAAGTTGTCGTACCAGGCCATCAGGGTCTTGTCGTAGTCAAGACCGAAGTTGTGCCAGTCTTCAAGGACAAAAAGACCTTCAAAGCCATTGCAGACCTGCTGGCTGGAGGGAATCATGCCGTTGGGAAAGATGTAGCGGTCAAACCAGGGATCGACCCGCTGGGCCGGAGTGTTGCCGCCGATGGTATGGAGGAGGAAGAGGCCGTCCTCCTTGAGCAGTTCGGCGACCTTGGCGAAATAGGTCCGGTAATTCTTATAGCCGACGTGCTCAAACATACCGATCGAGACGATCCGGTCGAAACTGCCCTTAAGGTCGCGGTAATCTGCAACCCGGATCTCCACCGGCAGGTTCCGGCAGGTCTGTTGAGCCAATTCGGCCTGAGCAGTGGACACGGTAATGCCAACCACTTCAACACCATAATGTTCCGCCATATAACGGGCTGTCCCCCCCCAGCCGCAGCCGATATCGAGAACCCTCTGCCCCTTGGCCAGGTGCAGCTTGCGGCAGACCAGATCGAGCTTGTCGGTCTGTGCCTCATCGAGGTTGGCGGCGCGCTTCCAGTAACCGCAGCTGTAGATCATCCGGGCATCAAGCATCTCCTGAAAAAGGTCATTGCCGATGTTGTAGTGTCTCTCGCCGACGGCAAAGGCCCGCTGGAGAGACTGGCAGTTGACCAGGCGGGCCTTGAGGGCGGCGACGAAGACCGTCAGTGACTTTACTCGCTCTTTCACCCCTGCCCGGAGCAGGCGGTAGATCAGTTGATCCAGTGATTCGCTGTCCCACCAGCCATCCATGTACGCTTCGCCAAAACCGAGGCTGCCCTGAGCGAAGACCCGGCTGTAAAGACGTGAGTTCCTGACCCGGATATCCCAGGGCCGGGGTCCGTTGATCGCCACATCGGCCGGGGCGAGCATCTTTTCGATTCTTTTCCGTAAACCAGAATAGAGAGACATGGGTTTCTCCTCATCGTCGAGTTTCCCGCCTGCCGGAAAGGAGCGTTGCCGCCCGGCCCTCGATCTGCTGGGTTCCAGAGAAATGCACTCTTGCCATCTTTTTCCAGGTAAAATCACCTCGCCCAAACTGCCTGGACTTACCTTCAGTTGCAGCACTGCGGCCAATTCTTCAGGCTGGAGAGGTGGAGCTATGGTGACGAAGTATGACAGCTTCTGACCGGGAAACAAGAGGGAGATTTTGGATAATTAATAGATAGGCAAATTACCTACTCCTGGGGAAGCTTCAATAGCGGATATTCAGTTCGAACTCCCGCAGGCGTTTGTGGATCGAGCGCAGTTCGGTGATCGTCGTCCAGTTGGCAATAAAGATCGAAAAGGACTCTCGCACCTTGCTGAAGGCGTTGGAGACCTGAACCAGAACACCGAGGGTTATCACCCCGGTGAACAGACCTGGGCCCATGATCAGGTAGGGGACGATGACCATCAGCTGCTCGAAGAAATTGACCCAGACATCGAAATAGCCGTAGTGGAGAAACAGCCGGTTGTAATTGAACTTCAGGCCGGTAAACAGTTCAATGATCGTCTCGGTCTTGCCGTAGTGGATTTTGTCGTCCTCGGCGTAGACCAGTTCCTTGCGAAAGGCCGCTTCAACCTTCTGGTTGTTGTACTCAAGACCCGGCAGCCTGATGCCGACAAACCAGGAGATCACCAGACCACCAATCGACACCAGCAGGGCGACCCAGACCAGGCTGCCGGGAATGTCGCGGATGAACTCGATATCGACTCCGCTGCTCAGGCCCCAGAGGATCGGCAGGAAGGCGATCAGAGTCATTATCGCCCGGATGACCTGGAGACCAAGACTCTCGACAATCCGGGCAAAGCGGTAGATATCTTCCTGGATCCGCTGGCTCGCCCCTTCCACCTCCTCCTCAACCTGCTGCCACTTCCCGACATAGGAAAAGGTCATCGCCTCCCGCCACTTGAAGGCGTAGATCCTCGTGAAATAGCTGGTCAGGGTGGCAATCAGCACGTAGGGAAAGGCGATTCTGGCAAACTTGACCATCTCCGCCCAGAATTCCTCGACCTGATGTTCGGTGGCCTTCTGGAGAATATTGTAAAAGCCGCCATACCACTGGTTGATCTGTACGGTCAATTCCACCTGGATATAGAGGGCAAGCAGCAGGGTCAGCGCCCCGCCGTAGGCCCACAAAAACCATCGCCTGCTCTGGTAAAATGACCGAAACATGTGAGGTCAACTCAACCCTGCTGTCGCCAGAGCCGAAAAAGCTCTTCTGTTCCCAGTTGAGCCAGATCGGCCAGTTCAAGCAGACTGTTCTGGTCGTAGGGTTGGCCTTCAGCTCCTGCCTGGACTTCGATCCATCGGCCATCGCCGGCAATGACGAAATTGCCGTCAACCTCCGCGCGGCGGTCTTCGGTATAATCAAGATCAAGCAGCGACAGGCCATCGACCACTCCCGCCGAAACCGCTGCCACCGGGAGGATATCCGGCAAGACCGCAAGCCTGCCGTCGACCACCAGATGCTCGAGGGCATCACGAACCGCCAGGGCGGCACCGGTTATCGCGGCGGTACGGGTACCGCCGTCGGCATTGAGGACATCACAGTCCACCCTGAGCGTCCTGGTACCGATAGTGTGCAGATCGACCATCATCCGCAGGCTTCTGCCGATCAAGCGCTGAATCTCCATGGTTCTCGCGGACTGGCCATGCACCTCACGCCGGTAACGTCCGGTGGTGGCCCCGGGGAGTATCCCATACTCGGCGGTGATCCACCCCCGGCCGCTCTCCATGAGAAAGGGCGGTACCCGCTCTTCCACGCTGACCGCACAGATCACATGGGTATCACCCATGCGGATCAGCACCGAACTTTCCGCCCGCGGCTGAACCCCTCGCTCCACGGATACCGGTCGTAACTGATCCGCCAGACGATTGTTTTTTCTCATGACACTCCTGCTGGTGGTTTTTTCCGGGAGATTTCCCCTCTGGTGGGTGAGAAAATCAATCCCCTGTGGTTGCCGGCATCAGCCCACCTGCAAGAGGTGCAGCACAGGATCCCGTAGCGGATCGATTTTGTCCGGCTGACAACAGTACTGGATACTTTCCCGACAATGCAATGCTTTTTCCAGAAAACTCTTCAACCAGCAAGAAGGGAAAAATGCCAACCAGCCCTGCCTGGCTGATTACACACAATGGGTTTTTTGC
This sequence comes from Desulforhopalus sp., assembly GCA_036350955.1. Taxonomy (GTDB): domain Bacteria; phylum Desulfobacterota; class Desulfobulbia; order Desulfobulbales; family Desulfocapsaceae; genus Desulforhopalus_A. The sequence continues at coordinate 3,855 of JAZBOD010000073.1, forward strand.
CTTATATAATTAGTCGATAATAGATTACGTACGAATATTATTCGTTTATAACACAATTTCGGCATATTTTTGTCACTTGGGGTTTACGGCTGTTCCCTGTTCATGGTAAGGAGGTCTCCAGGACTGCACCCCCCGTTTTGCTCGCGGTAAGCAGGCACCTCTGCCGCAGCCACAGGCTGTCACAACCAATCGCCACCCAGGAGATACCGCCATGAAGCATCTGTTTGTCACCCTGACCCTCACCCTTTTCCTTGCTGCCGGTGTGGGAACTGCCGCTGCCGACGGCAACCCCCTTGAGGCATGGCAACCAAAATTTGACCCAAGTGGTGCGGAGTTTACCTACCTGCTCTCCAACATCTCCCATCCGGTCATCGAAGGGATCGGCATGGGCTACCGGATTCGCGACCGGGTCTGGGCGGAGTCTGGCGGCCGCCTCTATGTCGACTACCGGCCGCTGGCCCAGTTGGGCGGTGAAAAGGACGTGATTGCCAAACTCAAGCTCGGGGCAGTACAGGGGATGATGAGTTCCTCGGTGGCTGCAGCCAATGTGGCCGATGTCCTCGGCATCGTCAACCTCCCCTATGTGGTCGATACCTTCGACAAGCTTGACCGTTTCCGCAATACCCCGGAACTCTGGGAACCCTTTGCCGCCAGTGCCGACAAACAGGGCCTCGCCGTTCTCGATGTTACCGGCTACGGCCCCTACGGCTGGGCAACCACCTCCCCAGTGCGTTCCCTCGCCGACGCAAAAGCCACCAAATTCCGGATTGCCGAAGCACCGGTGAACACCGATACCTACAAAAGCTGGGGCCTGCAGTTCACCGTGCTGCCCTGGCCGGATGTTCCCCAAGCCCTGCAGACCGGCGTGATCACCGGCCTCGACCACACCGCCATTGTCTGCAACATCACCAAAAAATTTACCGTTGCCAAATACTTCACCGAGCTCAATTATGCCCAAGGGCTGTTCGTCCACCTGATCAACCGGCGCTGGCTAGATAAACTGCCAGAGGATCTGCGCACCATCCTCCTGCGGGTAATCAGCGAAGAGAGCGCCAAAAGCCGCGCACTAACCCGGCAGGAGTATCTCGATCAGGTCGCCGCCGCCCAGGCAGCAGGTGTCGAGTTTATCGGCCTTCCGGCCGAAGAGATCGACCAGCTCAAGGCGATGGCCGAACCGGTACTGCAGAGCTGGAGCGAAAAAATTGGTCCGGACTATCTGGCCCTAGTCCGAGAAAAACTGGCAGATTAACCTCGGTATCAAGTTAAGCACCCAACTGTTCAGCAGTGATGTTTACCAGAATCTTTACCGTGGTTGACCGGGTTTTTCGGGAGATTGAAGAGTGGTCGCTGTTTCTGGCGATCACTCTTGCCCTGTTCACCGCGATGGCCAATGTCATCCTCCGCAAGACCACCAGTGACCACAGTCTCTACTGGTCAGATGAGGTGGTACGCAAGGTTATCTATTTCACCACCTATATTGGCTGCGTTGCCGCCATCCGCAGCCGCTCCCTGATCCGCATCGACGCCCTGCCCCAGATTCTCCCGGTACTCCGGCGCCCGCTCACCCTCTTTAGCCACTGTGCCGTGCTGGTCTTTTCCGGGATCATGGTCTACCTGGGGGCCAAGATGACCATGATGATGTACCAGGACAACTATGCCCGAACCGCCACCCTGCAGATCCCAGAGTATCTCTTCTATGCCATCCTCCCCCTGATGGGGGTAATGATGTTACTCCGCACCCTGATCGTGATGCGTGAGGACTGGCTGGGTAAAAAAGAGATCACCGTCGGGGATTAGGCATGGAAAACAGTTACCTGCTGATTTTTGCCCTGCTCCTCGGCTGCCTGGCAACGACCATTCCGGTCTTTATCGCGCTCTTTTTTACCGGTACCATCGGCCTGGTCTACCTGGTGGGCATCGATCCGCAGATCGTCATCGAAGTACTGTACCGGTCGATGGACAAATTTGCCCTGGTAGTCGTCCTTTTTTTTGTGCTCTGCGGCAACATCATGACCACCGGGACCATCGTTGCCAAACTGATCAAGACCGCCAATGTCCTGGTCGGCTTCCTCCCCGGCGGCCTGGCCATGGCCGGAATCCTCGCCTGCGGCTTTTTCGGGGCGATTTCCGGATCGACTGTGGCGACGGTAGTGGCAATCGGCGGGTTCATGATCCCGGCGCTGATTGACAACAATTACCAGGAGCGTTTTTCCGTAGGCCTGATGACCACCGCGCCGATTCTCGGGGTGATCATCCCGCCATCGATCGCCCTGATTCTCTACTCGATGGTCAGTAACGACCCGCTGGAAGCCCTCTTTCTCACCGGCTTTATCCCCGGCCTGCTGATCATGGTGGTGATGAGCCTCTATGCCTACTTTTTCTGTAAAAAGATGGGCATGGTTCAGCAACCCCGGCCAAGTTTTGCCGAAGTGCTGGCGGTGCTCCGGGAGAGCATCTGGGCCCTCCTCCTGCCGGTACTGATCTTTGGCGGCATCTATTCCGGGCTGTTCACCGCTAACGAAGCGGCGGTGGTCGCCTGTTTTTATGCCTTTTTTGTCGAAATCGTCCTCCACCGCGACATGAAGCTCAGAGAGGTAAAGCGGGTGGTGGTCTCTTCAGCAGTCACCTCCGCCACCCTGCTAATTATCGTCGCCGGGGCGTCGGTTTTCGGCGAGTATCTTACCTTCGAACAGATTCCCGGCAAAATTGCCGCGGTGGTGGTCGACAATATCTCCTCTCCTTACGTCTTTCTGCTGGCCGTCAACCTCCTCCTGCTCTGCATCGGGATGTTCATGGATATCATTTCGGCAACACTGATCCTCACCCCGATCTTTCTGCCTCTGCTCAGTAAATTTGGCATCGACACCATGCACTTCGGCATGCTGATGACCATCAACCTCGGCATCGGCTACTGCACCCCGCCTCTCGGGATCAGTCTCTATATCAGCGGAGCACTGGTCCACCGTGATATCATCTATGTCACCCGGGCGGTTCTGCCCTTTTTGCTCCTGCAGATTCTCGTCCTGCTGCTGCTCACCTTCCAGCCGGACATTGTCCTCTTTCTGCCCAGGCTGATCTACGGCTGATCATTGTAGCTTTCCACCCCACCTTTCACCAATAGAGAAGAATGAACCCGAAAATACTCGTGCCAATCGAT
>JAZBOD010000074.1:0-4876 GCA_036350955.1 Desulforhopalus sp.
ATAGGCCCGCGCCACCGAGGCGCTGCCCGCAGGTCCGTAGGCATACGCGCCACGTGAATATGTTCCGGTGTGTGGGTTGTAGGCTGCATGAGAGCCACCTCCGGCATAGGGGCCATAGGCAATACTGCCTCCCCGGTAATAGCCACCGTAATGGTAGTCGTATCGGGCTCCCCAGCCATAGGAGTAGGGAACTGGATAGCGTGGGGAGTAATAGTGATCGTCATCGGCAAGTATCGCTCCGACCACCACCCCTGCGCCAAACATCAACACCCCGGTAGTTGCGACATATTCTCCACTGTAGCCGGCGGTCTGTGTATAGACCACGGTCGTCGGCGTGACATCCTGAACGACGACATAGGGTACGTTGTGTGCGGGATGGGCGGGCGGGATGGTATAGATGGCCGCTGGCACGGTACTGCAGAGAGTCCATGGGCCGGTGGCGGCAGGGCTCTCAAACCAGACGCCGTTGGTGCAGCAGTAGTAGCGGCCGCTGACCAGGAAGACCGCGTTTGGTGAGTTGGTCGCGTATTGCACCGTCGTCGTTTCGATGGTCGTGAATTTCGGCGGACCTTGGTAGCTTACCTGCAGAGGCGGTGGGTCAGCCATGGTGGTCATGGTTTTGGTGGGAATCGAGGCGAGCAGCAAGGCATCTTTAGCCTCCGTGGTCCCAGGTACCGCTGCTTTGACCGCGGCGGCGGGGGTATCATCGGCAATAAGTGCAAAGTCAGCAGGCAGGTCGGTGCTTGCCGCCGACCAGGGGCCATTCAGATCGGTGGCCCGGAACCAGCGGCCAGCGGTCAGCAGGTAATACTCCTGGTTGCCGGAATGCAGAAAAACGAAGGATTCGCTGTTGGCCACCTGCATCAGTTCGGTGCCGGTGAGAGGTGTGAAGGTCGGTTGCCCCTGGGTCAGGATCAGCTCCGCCGGTTCGGTGCTGATAAAAACAGTAAGCGGGGTTGACAGCCGCTTCCCAGGCAAATGCTCCCGGACAGAGGACCAGTTTTCATCTGGCGGCAGTGCCATAAGGCTTTTGGGCAGCTCTTGGGCCGGGGTCCATGGCCCTTTAACCGCATCGGCGGCAGACAGCCAGTTGTCGCCATTGAGTAAATAATACCTGCTCATCGTCGCATCAAAAAAAACCGGCCAGTTGCTGTTTACCGCAAACATCAGGTTTTTTTTATCTTTTACCACCGGCAGTAACTGTGGTTGTCCGATGAACAATACCAGGATGGCGGGGGTAGAACTGAAAAAAATCTTCGGCGGGTCTAGATTGAGTTCGACGGCCTGCTGCTGGGGTTGCTTTTCCGGGTCGAGATAGGCAAGCACCCGGTCCAGGGAAACTGTCAGCGTGCTGCCTGGTGGAGACAGTTCATCTACAGTCTTCTGCAGCACCTCGGTCTCTGCCTCAGAGGTGTCAGGGAACCGTAATTCCCGGGTTTGATTGAGCAGCGTGACTACCCTGCTCTCCTGGTCGACGGTGGTCTCAGCCTCTACTTCCGCCACGCCGAAAATCTCCTCACTCACTGCGCTGCTCTTCACCGAGATGGCATAGCGAACATGGATAAGCTTATAGTTTGTCCAAAAATCTATCTGCGGTTGATAGATGGTCAACTCCCGGCCTTCGGCCTCGATCACTCTCGGCCAGCCGGGATCATTCGGCACGATGGCTGGGACAGCAGCGCAAGACGCTGCCGAAGTTGTCAGGATAATAATCAGAACGGCGATATGAAATAGATGTTTCATGTGTTGCCCTTAGAAAAATGGTTTAACCTGTAGCAGGCTCAGGGCGAGTGGTTTTTCGGAGACAGATGGCCTGGTAAGTTGTCACCGGGGAAACTTGACGCTACCACTATTCAGATCAAGGTGCTACTGCTTCTACAATGAGCAGGCTGATCATAAAACTGGCAACACACATGCTAGACCGTTAAAGTGGGTTTGCCGACTCTATACCTGCTGCAGGTGATATCCCACCTGCGGCGGCACCAGTTTAAGCTCATGTGGTGAAAAATGGCCGACGCAGCAACTGTTGAGAGGTGCCTATGTCCGAGCTGAGAGATGGTGGCTTTTTCCTTCGCACCAAATTGCATCGGCCGACGGTCACAGCAGAGCACCTGCACAGAAGTGAGCTGCTTGCAAGGCTTCACTTTGACCACTATCGGCCATTGATTCTGGTATCGGCACCGGCCGGTTATGGCAAAAGTACTTTGATCAGTTGCTGGCTGGAAACCTCCGCTATCCCCAACGCCTGGCTATCTTTGGATGAGGGCGATAACGATTTCCGGCAGTTTCTGCACTATTTCCTCACGGCAATTGACCAGATCTGGCCAAATTCCTTTGGGAGGACACGTGCCATGCTGCAGGGCGCACTCCTGCCGCCAGTGGCCCGTGTGGTTGACAGTATTATCAGTGAGGTCGAGCAGATAAACCATCATTTTGTTCTGGTTCTCGACGATTATCATCAGATCAGCAATAAAAAGGTTCACTTCCTGATCAGCAGACTTGTGCAGAGGTCTTGTGTCACCTTGTCGCTGGTCCTGATCGGTCGACGGGACCCACCTCTTGACTTGACCACCCTCCGCGCCAAGGGAACCATAACCGAGATTCGTATCCGTGATTTGCGTTTTTCGCTGCAGGAGACCCGGGCGCTGCTGGAGAAGTTTTTGGGGGTTCCAGTTGATACTGCTGTCGCCGCTCTTCTCCAGGAAAAGACCGAAGGCTGGGTGATTGGCCTCTACCTGTCAGTACTGTCTCTAAAAAGCAATAATGATTTACCGGCCCAATTGACCGCTCTGCCGATGGAAGCCAACCGGTTAATGGAACATGTCGTCCAGGAAATTCTCAGCCAAAAACCGTTGGCCGTGCAGCAGATGATGGTGAAATCCTCGATTTTCAATCGTTTTTGTGCTTCTTTGTGTGATACGGTATGTCGTCCGGATCCGAGCCTGGCGGACGGTCTCAATGGCAACGAGTTTCTGAAGATGCTCAAGAGTGAGAATTTGTTTGTCATTTCCCTTGATGGCGAGGGAGAATGGTACCGCTACCATCACCTGTTCCAGGTTTGTCTGCATCGCCTACTGAAAAAACTTTTCCGGCCGGAAGAGATTGCCAGGGTCAATGCCCGGGCCTGTTTCTGGTTCGCTGATCAGGGCTTGGCTGATGAGGCCATCTCCCATGCGCTGGAGAGCAACAACCCGGGATTTGTGGTTAACCTGGTCAAGCAGCACCGTCAGGATATCATCAACCGCGAACAATGGTTTCAATTGGATCGCTGGTTGCAGCGATTCCCCCCGGGGTACCAGGAGCATGATGCTGAGTTGCTGCTCAGCAAGGCTTGGCTGTATCAGCGCCAGGGGCGTTATCGACAACTTTTTGCCACGCTGGACAAGATCGAGTCGCAGCTGGCCGTTGCCGACAAGCAAGCTGCTGGACGGGCCTTGATTCGGGCGGAATTTCAGGTGCTGCGCAGTTTTCAGCATTTCCTCATCGGCCAGCCCGTTTTGGCTGAGACCGCGGCCCGGGAGGCATTCGGTAGTCTCCCTGTCGATTCCTATAGTGCTCGTGGTTTTGCCCTGCTTATTCTGGCCGCGGCACTGCAGATGCGCGGTCTCGAAGAAAAAAGCCGGTGGGAGGTGCATACGAGGTTGAGTGAGGAAGCCTCGCAGCCGGTCTTTACCACCATGTTGCTGGCAGCCCTCTGTTTTACCGATTGGATCTCTGCCGATCTGAGAAGCCTCAAATCGGCAGCGACGCAGCTTCTTAAACACGGTGAGAAACATTGTTTGCCGGAAACCTCTCATCTTGGCAGTTTTTTCCTTGGGGCGATGCACTATCGGCAAAACAATCTTGCTCTGGCAGCCTGTTATTTGGAACAGATTGTCGCGAATCCGATGGTCGGTGAGTTGGCCATTCCGAATATTGTCAATTACTGTCAGAGCTCCTTTGCGCTCTCCTCAACCTATTGGGGGTTAGGGCGGTTGGAGGAGGCCATCGAGGTAGCCGATTCACTCATCAGCTATATGCTGGAATCGGCAAACAGCGAATTGTTGGCGATGAGCCAGGCCTTCCGGGCTGACCTGGCGCTGCGCATGGGACACCTCGCCGAGGCGGAACTCTGGGCCCATAAATGTGCAGATCGGCTCCTGACACCTGGTTTTCGCTTTTATGCTCCACAATGCACGCTGCCGAGACTGCTTCTGGCGAGGAATACCTCGGCCAGCTTGAGTGAAGCTGAGGAACTGCTTTCTCAACTCTATCGCTTTCATGCGGCGCTGCACAACACCTGCGTGCTGCTCGAGATTGTTGCTCTGCAGAGTCTGGTCTTTGCCGCGCAGGGAGATATGGCGAAGGCTTTGCACGCCTTGCGGGATGTGCTGGTCCTGGCCGAACCTGGCGACGCGGTCCGGCCATTTCTTGATCATGGCGCGGCGATGGCCGCGATGGTAGACCGTCTCTGTGAAGAAAATCCAGCTTTGCTCTTTGCCAGGCGGGTCCAACACTGTTTTTTCACTGAAAAAGGGGAGCCTTACCAGCGGCGGGCTGAAGACAAACCAATCGCCCGACCTTCTGCCGTGGGGGCTATGAAAGCCCCGTTAACCAACCGTGAAATCGAGGTGCTGAAGCTGCTCGAAGGGGGGATCAGCAACAATGAACTTGCCAAAAATCTGTACATTTCCCCCGAAACCATTAAACGGCATCTCTCCACCATTTATGGCAAACTGAACGTGAAGAACCGTCTGGAAGCGGTGGTTCGCGCAAAATCGATCGGCATACTCTAAGCATTTTCCCTCCTTCCTTTTCGGCCATAATCGCTACTGTAGAGAGCGGCCCTGGCAGATAATTCTCACCCTGTTCTTCAAATTACAACTTTCGGGGGATG